>NZ_JBFTNF010000011.1:0-127401 GCF_056397345.1 Cupriavidus sp. 05N38 | reverse complement strand
CATTGGGATTTCTGGTGTTTCTGGTTTCGTCGTGGGGTTCTTGGTTCTGCTTGCATCCTGCCGTTACCGGTTTTGGCGGTCGCTATCCTGCGGGTGGCGTTCGATTCGTGGTGGCGCTACATGATGGCGGCAGCCCAGGTGGTTCAATCTGCTGCCGCGACCGGGGCGGATGGGGACGTCATAGGAGCGGCACTGGTTTCGTGGTGGGCGCGGTGGCCCCTGYTTGAGCTCGGTGCCTCATAGCTCCCGTGCCTAATAGCGCCAGCTTCAGAAATAAGCGGTGGGCGCGGTGGCCCCTGTTTGAGTTCGGTGCCTCATAGCTCCGTGCCTAATAGCGTCAGCTTCAGAAATAAGCGGTGGCCGGCTTGAAGTAACCCGGCACACCCGCGCCCCGGTCCACCGCGCCCACCACGAAACCACGAGAGTGCTATGTCGTGGCCGCTCAAGCCGGTAACGGCAGATGGCAGAACTGGCAGTGTGCTCGCCATCATAGGTCTGACCCCGAAACCACTGCAGCCAGCAAGATCGCGGCCGCCCGCCCCGGTAACGGCAGGATGCAAGCAGAACCAAAAACCCCACGACGAAACCAGCAACACGAGAAATCCCAACGTTTCTGCCCCTGCCGGCCAGGCAGCCCGCTTTCTTTGCCTACTTTCTTTTCGGGGAAAAGAAAGTAGGTCGCTCCGGGGGAGCGAAAGCCTTTGACGTTGAATTTGACTTTGAAGTTGAAATTGAAGTTGAAGTTGAAGTTGACTTTAAGATCTTGATGTGTACGTTTTATAGGGAGGTTCTACAGACCGCCGGAAAAACAAAAAATCCTCAAGAAGTCCACTTCCTCTCATAATCCATCCGCTCGAAGTGCGCCACCAAAAAATCAATAAACAACCGCACCTTCGCAGCCAGATAGCGCCGGCTCTGAAACGCAATATTAATGGTAAGACGAGGCAAATCCCAGTCATCCAGCACCGGAATCAGCCTCCCCGCCACGATATCGTCGTAGATGATGTACTTGGGCTGCACCAGGATGCCCAGGCCTTCCATCGCCGCGGCGCGAATCACCTGCCCGTCGTTGGATTCGAGCTTGCTGCGCACCGTCACGCCCCTTTCCTCGCCGCCGCGCGTGAAGTTCAGCTCGTGCGGACGGTTGGCGTACGAATAGATCAGCATCTGGTGGCGCAGCAGGTCTTCTACCTCGCGCGGCGCGCCCATGCGGTCCAGGTAACGCGGTGAGGCCGCCAGCACGCGCCTGGTCTCGGCCAGCCGGCGCACCGTCAGGCCGGAATCGGGCTCGAACTCGCGCGTGCGGATGGCGAGGTCGATGCCGCTGTCCATGATGTCGTAGTAGCGGTTGGCGGTGAGGATATTGACGTCCACCTTCGGGTAGAGCCGGGTGAATTCCGGCAGCAGCGGCGCCAGGTGCTTCATCGAGAACGACATCGAGGCCGTGATCGTCAGCGTGCCGCCCGGCTCCAGCACATTGGCGTTGACGGCCGCCTCCGCTTCCTTGATTTCCGCCAGCACGCCCTTGCAGCGGCGGAAGAATTCGTGCCCCACGTCGGTCAGGTAGAGGCGCCGCGTATTGCGCTCGATCAGGCGCGCCGACAGGCGCTGCTCCAGCGAGGCCAGGTAGCGGCTGGCCGCCGCATTGGAGATATCCAGGCTGTCGGCAGCCTTGGTGATGCTGCCCAGTTCGGCGGTCTGCACGAACAGTTCGAGTTCGGTCCAGCGGTCCATCTTCGTCTCCCCTTTGTCTTTGACCCGGTGCGGACGCTGCGGCCAGGCGCCGCATGATTCTCTCGCCTGGCGGAAAGAAGATTTCCTTATCCGTCGTTTTTTTCCGTTTGCCGGGAGTATAGAGTTTGTTCCAGCGCATGTCAGCCCGCGCGGTCCCTGCAAAGGCCACCCGCTGACACGTAGCCCGCCATACACAGAGCGGCACGCTGGCGACCCTGGTTGCCGGCAGTGCCGCCGCTTACGGAGACCGACCCATGCCCGCCATCCAGCCTCTTCCTGCCTGCCTGTCCGGCACCGCCAGCATTGCCCGCCGTTCGCGCTGAGGAGGACGCAGCCATGTCACGCATCCTGTTCCGCGGCGCCACCCTGGTCACCATGGAACCCGCGCTCGGCGAGCTTGCCGGCGACCTGCTGGTCGAAGGCGATCGCATCGCCGCCATCGCGCCGCGCATCGACGCCGTGAGCGCGGACAACGCCGAGATCATCGACGCCCGCGGCTTTATCGTCGCGCCCGGCTTTGTCAACGCACACATGCATACGTGGCAGACCGCCCTGCGCGGCGTGGCCGCGGGCTGGACGCTCACCGGATACTTCCGCCAGATGCATGCGGGGCTGGCCACGCGCTTCACGCCGGCCGACATCGGCATCGCCACGCTGGTGGGCGCCTGGAACCAGCTCGACTGCGGTACCACCACGCTGGTGGACTGGTGCCACAACAATCCCACGCCGGCGCACAGCGATGCCGCCGTGGATGCGCTGGAACAGTCGGGCATCCGCGCGGCCTTCCTGCACGGCTCGCCCAAGCCCGATCCCAAGCCCGGCGCGCTGCCGTTCTGGGAGATGCCGCATCCGCGCGGCGAGGTGGAGCGCCTGGCGAAGCGCCTGCAGGGCTCGCACCTGCTCAGCCTCGGGCTGGCGATCCTGGGCCCGCATTACTCGACGCTGGAAGTGGCGCTGCACGATTTCGCGCTGGCGCGCGAGTTCGGCCTGCTGGCCAGCATGCACCAGGGCGGCGGCAGCGCGCGCACGCCGGATGGCTGGGAGCGGCTGGAGCAGGCCGGCCTGCTGGGCTCCCATATCAATATCGTGCACGGCAACAACCTGACCGACGACCAGCTTGCGCGCTTCGCGGGCCTGGGCATGAGCTTCTCGCTCACACCGGAGAACGAGCTGACGCAGGGCCACGGCTTCCCGATCACCGGCAGGCTCACCCGGCTGGGCGTGATGCCGTCRCTGGGCGTGGACCTGGAGTCGGGACTGTCGGGCGAGATGTTCGTCGCCGCGCGCATCGCGCTGGGCGTGCAGCGCGCGCTGGACCATGCCGCCTACCGGCAGGCGCACGGCGAGATCGCCCCTGCGCACGCGGTGAGTTGCCGCGACGCGCTGGCATGGGTCACCGTGGCCGGGGCACGCATGCTGGGCATGGAGGACCGGATCGGCTCGCTGGCCGTCGGCAAGCAGGCCGACCTGGTGCTGATCGATGCGCGCCGGCTCAACATGATGCCGCTGCACGATCCCGTCAGCGCCATCGTCATGCAGGCCAGCCTGGCCAATATCGACAGCGTGTTCGTGGCCGGCCGCGCGCGCAAGCGCCACGGGCGCCTGCTGGTGGACGGGCTGCCCGGCAAGCTCGACGCGCTGCGCGAGTCGGGCGAGCGGCTGGTGGCGACGATGGCCGGGTAGAGGGGCCGGAGGAGAGGCGGCGCATCAACCGGCGCAGGCCTTCTCCCCGCAGGGATTCGAAATAATCAAAAGGAGGAGACCATGCATGCAACACCAGACGAGCGCGACCGCGCGCTCGCCGAACTGCGGCAGATGCTGGGCGAGCGCTGCTCGACCGCGCTGGCCGCGCGCGAGCATCACGGCCGCAGCGAGGCGTACCACGCGGTGAAGCTGCCGGACGCCGTGGTGTTTCCGGAAACCACCGAGGAAGTCCGGCGCATCGTTGCCGTGGCCGGCCGCGCGCGCGTGCCGCTGGTGCCGTTTGGCGCGGGCACGTCGCTCGAAGGCAATGCCTCGGCGCCGCAGGGCGGCATCTGCATCGACATGATGCGCATGAACCGTGTGCTGGCCGTCAACCAGGGCGACATGGACTGCCGCGTGCAGCCCGGCGTCACGCGCAAGCAGCTCAACGCGGAGCTGCACGGCAGCGGCCTGTTCTTTCCCATCGATCCTGGCGCGGATGCATCCATCGGCGGCATGTCGTCGACGCGGGCCTCGGGGACCATGGCGGTGCGCTACGGCACCATGCGCGAGAGCGTGCTGTCGCTCGAGGCCGTGATGCCGGACGCCAGCGTGGTGCGCACGCGCCGCCGCGCGCGCAAGTCCGCCGCCGGCTATGACCTCACGCACCTGCTGGTGGGCAGCGAGGGCACGCTGGCCGTGCTCACCGAGATCACGCTGCGGCTGCATCCGCTGCCGGAGGCCGTGTCCGCCGCGGTGTGCCCGTTCGGCACGCTGGAAGACGCCGTCGATTGCGTGATCGAGACCATGCAGGCGGGCGTGCCGGTGGCGCGCATCGAGCTGCTCGACAGCGTGATGATGCATGGCGTCAACCTGCACTCCCACCTCGACTACCCGGAAAAGCCCACGCTGTTCTTCGAGTTCCACGGCAGCGAGTCCGCGGTGCGCGAGCAGGCGGAGCAGGTGCAGGCCATCGCCGCGGGCCACGGCGCGGATGCCTTCCAGTGGGCCACGCGGCCCGAGGACCGCAGCCGCCTGTGGCACGCACGCGAGAACACGCTCTACGCGGGCATGGCGCTGCGCCCCGGCGCGCGCGCCATGATCACCGATGTGTGCGTGCCGATCTCGGAGCTGGCGCGCTGCCTGCTGGAGACCCGGCAGGATATCGACGCCTCCGGCCTGACGGTGCCCATCGTCGGCCACGTGGGCGACGGCAACTTCCACCTGCTGATCCTGGTCAACCCCGACGACCCCGCCGAGATCGCGCGCGCGATGCGGCTGCAGGACGCCATGGTGGAGCGCGCGCTGCGCCTGGACGGCACCTGCACCGGCGAGCACGGCATCGGCACCGGCAAGATGCATTTCCTGGAAGCCGAACTGGGCGGCGCGGTGGATGTCATGCGAAGCGTGAAGCAGGCCATCGACCCGCACAACATCATGAACCCCGGCAAGATCTTCAGGACCGAATCATGAACGCCATCACAGAAGTCACGCCGCTGCTGGAGATGCGCGGCATCTGCAAGAGCTTCCCCGGTGTCAAGGCGCTCGATGACGTGTCCTTCGCCATCTACCCCGGCGAGGTGCACATGCTGCTGGGCGAGAACGGCGCCGGCAAGTCGTCGCTGATGAAGGTCCTGTGCGGCGTTTACCTGGCCGACGCCGGCGAGTTCCACCATGAAGGCAAGCCGGTCGCCGTCGGCGGCCCGGCCGACACCATGCGCATGGGCATCGCGGTGATCTTCCAGGAGTTCTCGCTGGTGCCTTACCTGGACATCGCGCAGAACATCTTCCTGGGGCGCGAGCCGCGCGGGCGCTTCCCGGGCTCGGTCGACCACGCGAAGATGCACGCCGAAGCGCGCCGCATCCTCGACATCCTGGGCATGGAGGTCAGCACGCATACGCCGGTGCACAAGCTGGGCGTGGCGCAGCAGCAGATGGTGGAGATCGCCAAGGCGCTGTCGCAGAACGCGCGCATCCTGGTGCTGGACGAACCCACCGCCGCGCTGTCGGACCGCGAGACCGAGAAGCTGTTCGCGGTGATCGAACGGCTCAAGGCGGACGGCGTGTCGATGATCTATATCTCGCATCGCATGGCTGAAGTCTTTGCGCTGGGCGACCGCATCACCATCCTGCGCGACGGCCGCAAGGTCGGTGCCTGCCTGCCGGGCGACGCCACCCCGGACGAACTGGTGGCACGCATGGTGGGCCGCAAGGTGGACATGAGCTACAGCCGCGAGCGCAGCGCGCAGCTGGGCGAGGTGGCGCTCGACGTACGCAACGTCAGCGCCGCGACCGGCATTGCCGATATCAACCTGCAGGTGCGGGCCGGAGAAATCGTGGGGCTGGCGGGGCTGGTTGGCTCGGGCCGCAGCGAGGTCGCGCGCGCCGTGTTCGGCGCCGATCCCATCCAGGCTGGCGAGGTCAGCATCTTCGGCCGGCGCATGAATGGCGGGCCGGACCGCGCGCGCGAACTGGGCGCCGCGCTGATCCCCGAGAGCCGCAAGACCGAAGGACTGGCGCTGATCCGCACGGTGCGCGACAACATGCTGCTGGCCGGGCTGCGCCGGGCGTTTCCCTCGCGCTGGTACCGCGCCGAGCGCGCGCGCGAACTGGCCGAGCGCGAGATCGCGCGGCTGCGCATCGCCACGCCCAACGGCGACCAGCTCGCGCAGTTTCTCTCCGGCGGCAACCAGCAGAAGATCGTGATCGGCAAATGGCTGGTGGCCGAGGCGAAGCTGTTTATCTTCGACGAACCCACGCGCGGGATCGACGTGGGGGCGAAGGCGGAGATCTTTGCCCTGATCGACAGCCTGGTCAAGCAGGGCGCCGGCGTCCTGCTGATCAGCTCGGAGCTGCCGGAAATCATCAATGTCTGCGACCGCGCCTATGTGATGCGCGGCGGCCGCATCGCCGGCGAAGTCGCCCATGGCGAGATGACCGAAGAACGGATTCTGCAATTGGGGATGAACGATGCCTGATACACATGCACTGACAAGGCCGCTGGGCCAGCCGCGCAGCAATCCGCTGGGCAGGATGCCCGGCTCGGTATGGGTGCTGGGGCTGCTCGCGCTGGCCTTCAGCCTGACGGGCTCGGGCTTCCTGAGCGTGGAGAACCTGCTCAATATCGGCACGCAGTCCACCATCTTGCTGCTGATCGCGCTGCCGATGACGCTGATCATCATGACCGAGGGGCTGGACCTGTCGATGGGCGCCGTGCTCACGCTGTGCGGCGTGGTGCTGGCGATGGTGATGGTGGCAACGCAATCCCTGCCGCTGGCGCTGGGCGCCGCGCTGCTGACCGGGCTGGCGTTCGGGCTGCTCAACGGCGCGCTGGTGTCCTGGCTGGAGATCCCGCCCTTCGTGGCCACGCTCGGCACGCTGGGCGCCGCGCAGGGGCTGGCGCTGGTGGCCACCGACGGCCAGAGCGTGGTCGGCATCGGCGACACCATCCCGCTGATCTACTCCGGCGAGTGGCTGGGCATTCCGTTCCCGCTGTGGATCGGCGTGGCGTTCTACGGCCTGTTCCACTGGCTGCTGTACCGCACGCGCTTCGGCGCCTATGTGTTCGCCCTCGGCGGCAACCGCGAGGCGCTCAAGTTCTCCGGCGTGCGCATCAACGTGTACCTGATCGCCGTCTACGTGCTGGGTGGCCTGATGGCCGGCGTGGCGGCGCTGCTGCTGACCGCGCGCATGAACGCAGGGCATCCCACCGCGGCCATCGGCATGGAGTTCGACGCCATCGCCGCGGTGGCGGTGGGCGGCACCACCTTCGACCGCGGCAACGGCTGGCTGCCGGGCACGGTGCTGGGCGTGCTGGCGGTGGGCGTGCTGCGCAACGGCCTGAACCTGGTCGGCGTGCAGTCGTCGGTGCAGGTGGCGGCCATCGGCCTGCTGGTGCTGGTGGTGCTGCTGATCGAATCGTTCAAGGGAAGGGGGAAAGCATGAACACGGCCACTCTGATTCCGCCGCTGTCGGCGGACGCCCGCTCGTTCGCCTACCGGCTGTTCGCGCTCGGGCTGCTGTGCCTGGCGCTGGCGCTGGCGTCCGATGCGTTCCTGACGCTGGGCAATATCCTCAACGTGCTGCGCCAGGCCAGCCTGCTGTTCCTGCTGGCCTCGGGCCTGACGCTGGTGATCCTGACCGGCGGGCTGGACTTGTCGGTGGGGGCCAACGTGGCCATGTCGGCCTGCGTGGCGGCCACGGTGATGAAGGCGACCGGCTCCACCATGCTGGGCGTGGGCGCGGGCCTGGGCACCGGCGCGCTGATCGGCCTGGCCAACGGCCTGCTGGTGGCGCTGCTGCGCATTCCGCCCTTCATCGCCACCTACGGCATGTTGTGGGTGCTGCACGGCGTGACCTACTGGTTCATGGCCGGCGAGACCATCCACGGCTTCCCGCCGGAGTTCCGCGCCATCGGCAGCGGCTACCTGCTCGGCGTGCCRGTGCCGGTCTACCTGATGCTGCTGTTCCTGCTGGCGGGCACCGCCATGTCGCAAAAGACCACCTACGGGCAGGAGATCTATGCCATCGGCGCCAACCCCGTGGCCGCGCGCCTGTCGGGCGTGCCGGTGATCAAGCGCCTGGTGCTGGTCTACCTGGTCAGCGGCGCCATGGCCGGCATTGCCAGCCTGGTGTTCCTGGCGCGGCTGAACTCGGCCGAAGGCGACATCGGCGAATCGCTCACGCTGCCGGCCATCGCCGCGGTGCTGATCGGCGGCACCTCGCTGTTCGGCGGGGTGGGGCGGGTATCGGGCACGCTGGTCGGCGCCATCATCCTCACGCTGGTGCTCAACGGCATGAACCTGCTCACCGTCAGCGCCAACTGGCAGCCGCTGGTGACGGGCGTGATCGTGGTGCTGGCGGTGTTCCTGGACACGCTGTCGCGCAAGCGCATCGGCGTCAGGTCATAAGGCCGGCCCGCGGGTCTTCCGGTTCACGGCGGTGCAGGCGCGGTACGCCAGGCAGGACGACGCAGGCAAGACGCAGGCAAGACGGTTCACACAAGACGGTTCACACAAGACGATTCGCAACAGACAACAGCCAGACAACAGCTAGATAACAGACGACAGGAGACATGATGAACGCACCCAAGCTCAAGCAACTCGCCGGCATGCTGGCCCTGGCCGCCACCGCCACGCTGGCCCTGCCGGCCCACGCCGACGGCGAGCGCATCGCGGTATTCACCAAGAACCAGACCAACCCCTTCTTCCAGGTGCTGCGCCAGGGGGCCGACGCCGCGGCCAAGAGCATGAACGCGCGCCTGACCCACTACATCCCCACCAAGCCGGACAGCATTCCGGAGCAGATGAGCCAGATCGAGGACGTGATCGTCAAGAAGACCGACGCCATCGTCTTCGTGCCGGTGGACTACAAGGCGATGGGCCCGGGCGTGAAGAAGATGAACGCAGCCAATATCCCGGTGGTCAACGTCACCGACAAGAGCGACGTGGGCAACTTCGTGTCCTTCGTCGGCGCCAGCGACTATGACCTCGGCCTGAAGACCGCCACCCACCTGTTCAAGGCCATGGGCGGCAAGGGCAACGTGGTGCTGCTCGAAGGCATCAAGGGCTCGCTCACCAATATCGACCGCGTGCGCGGCCTGCACGACGCGCTCAAGGCGTTCCCCGGCGTGAAGCTGGTGGCGTCGCAGCCGGCCAACTACCAGCGCCTGCAGGCCCTGCAGGTGATGGAGAACCTGATGCAGTCCTACCCGCAGATCGACGGCATCTTTGCCGCCAACGACGCCATGGCCATCGGCGCCATCGAGGCGCTGCAGGGCGCCAACCGCAAGGCGCTGGTGTCCGGCATCAACGGCACCAAGGAGGCCGTGGACGCGATCAAGGCCGGCACCCTGCTGGCCACCGGTGACTACAATGGTTTTGCCCAGGGCTGCCTGGGCACCATGGCCGCCATCCGCAAGCTGCGCGGCATGCCGGTGACGCCGAGCATCGTGCTGCCGGCCACCGTGATCGACAAGACCAACTACCAGGCGCTCGACGTGCCCGTGGAAAAACGGACCTGCCCGCGCTGAGAAGACGCCGCCAAGACCTGAGCGCGGCGACCCGATCATCTTCAATCACTGAACCGACATCATGCGTAATCTCGACGAAGAGACCATCACCCAGGCGGTACTGGCGCGGCACGCCGACATGCCCAACGGCCGCCTCAAGCAGATCATGACCAGCCTGGTCCAGCATCTGCATGCCTTTGCCCGCGAAGTGCAGCTCACCGAAGAGGAGTGGGCGCAGGGCATCCAGTTCCTGACCGAGGTGGGGCAGACCTGCACCGGCACCCGCCAGGAATTCATCCTGCTGTCCGATACGCTGGGCCTGTCCACCCTGGTGACCGCGCAGAACCACAAGAAGCCGCGCGGGTGCACCGAGGCCACCGTGTTCGGCCCGTTCTACGTGGACGGCGCGCCCGAATACGAACTCGGCGGCGATGTCGGCAACGGCATGGCCGGCGACCCCTGCTACGTCAGCGGGCACGTCAAGGGCATTGGCGGCGAAGCCGTGCCGGGCGCCCGCATGGAGGTGTGGCAGGCGGATTCCGAGGGCTTCTACGATGTGCAACAGCCGGGGCTCGAGCAGCACCAGGGCCGCGGCGCACTGATGGCCGACGCCGAAGGCGGCTACCGCTTCAAGTCGATCCTGGCGGAGTGCTACCCGATCCCGCACGACGGTCCCGTGGGCCACATGCTCGACGCCATGGGGCGCCATCCCTGGCGTCCCGCGCACCTGCACTTCATGATCTCGGCGCCGGGCTACGAGACGCTGATCACGCATGTGTTCCGCGACGGCGACGCGTACCTGGATTCCGATGCCGTATTCGGCGTGCGCAGTTCGCTGATCGCCGACTGGGTGCGGCACGAGTCCGGCACCACGCCGGATGGCAAGGTGTCGGCCGCGCCGTTCTATACGCTTGATTTCGATTTCATCCTCAACCCGTCCGCGCCTGCCGCGCCGGCGCAATCCGCATCCAACCGGAGGTAAGCCACATGCTGTTTGTATTCCATCTTCTCGACAAGCCGGGCACCGGCGAGCTGCGCGCCAAGGTCCGTCCCGATCACAAGGTCTACCTGGGCGCCAAGGCCGACAGCATTGCCTTTGCCGGCCCGCTGCTCGGCGACGATGGCGAAACCATGGTCGGCAGCCTGCTGGTGATCGATTTCCCCTCGCACGCCGATGCAAAGGCCTGGCTGGCGGCGGAGCCGTTCACGCGCGCCGGCGTGTACGGGCAGTCGGCGGTGCACGCGTTCGCCAACCTGTGGCCGCAGAAGGCCGGCTTCCCGCCGGCCTGAGCGGCGCGTCGGGAAGCAAGCTGAGCCAAAGCTGAACCAAGACAAGGGGGAAACGTGTCCATCGTCAAACACATCGTGATGTGGAACCTGCGCGGCGAGACCGAGCGGGACAAGCGCGACGCCGTGGCCCGGCTCAAGCTCGCCTTTGAAGGGCTGCGCGGCCGCATTCCGGGCCTGCGGCATCTGGAAGTGGGAGTGGATTCGAGCGGGGTCAACTATGCCTGCGACGTAGTGCTCTACTCGGAGTTCGAGTCGCAGAGCGCGCTGGAAGGCTATGCCACGCACCCGGAGCACCTGCGGGTGAAGGAAGAACTCGGCGACCTGCGCATCGCGCGGCACCAGGTGGATTACGAGGCAGCCGCCTGAGCTGCCTGAGCAACCTGAGCAACAAGACGGCTCCCGCCCCGGGCGCGCGAGTCTGCGCCCCGGGGTCGGGTTTCAGCCCTGCGCCCCCCAGGCGCGCGCGGCCACCGGCGGAAACACGCACCACGAACCATCACCGTGGCGGAAGAAGAACAGCATGTCGGCGGCGCGCTGCACGCAGACATAAGGCACGTGCCCGGCGTGCGTCCTGCCGAAGCGTGCCACGCGCAGGGGAAGGCCCTCGGCGGGGGCGATCCACTTGGCCACGATCGAATGCAGGGTAGTGATGTCCGGGCGCATTTTGTTCTCCGCTTCGTTGCTCTTCGCCGTTTCGCTTCTTCGCTTGGCGGCGTGCTTGCCGGCTGCCGGGAGCCCGGGCTTGCTGCCGGGGGCATCGCGGTAATTCCTTGATTCCATGCTAGGCGCGGGGGCGGCGCGACGGCGTCGGCGCGGTGGAAAACACGTATCGGCGGTGGATGAATCTGGCGTAGGGAAACGGCTTACAAAGGCGACTGGGCCGCGGGATCGCGGCCCGGGCGCGTGGTCCCGGCGAGCGTTGGTTCGTCTTCCGGCATGCGCCGGCCCGCCGGGGCGGATCCGGACAGGCAAGGCGCATGTCTCGCGTCATGCGCATGGGGCAGGGCCCACGGGCGCGCCGGCGCTCAGGCCGCTCGCGTGGCCACGCAGAACAGGCTCAGCGCCGCCTCGCGCGAGGCCGGGTCGATGCCGGACAAGCGCTGTGCCACGCGTAGCTTGAGCGGCGGCCGGCCGATGTTGCCGTCGAGCACGTCCTTGCCCACCCGGTAACTGTGCGGGTAGATCTCCACCTTGAAGCCACGTGGCTCGAGCGTGCCACGCAGCAGGCGCTCGCTGACGCCGTCGCCGGGCCGGTGGTGCAGCTCCGTGGCCAGCGCCCGGCGCTGCTCGTCATCGGCTGCGCGGTGGCCACCGCGCCCGAGCCAGCGGTACAGCGGCAAGCGCAGGCGCCACATCAGCAAGGCGGCGCCGTTGAAATCCCAGGCCGATTGCTGCGGGTCGTGGTCCAGCACCAGTACCCCGCCGGGACGGACCAGGCGCGCGGATTCCGCCAGCACGCCTTCCATGTCGTCGCAGTGGTGCAGCGAGCCGTTGATGGCCACGATGTCCGCGATCGCTGTCCTGAGCGGCAGGCCGTGCGCATCGGCCAGCAGCGGCGCATAACCCACGCGCGCGGCCATTGCCAGGCTGCCCGGCGCGATATCCACGCCGATGGCCTCGCGCGGCTGGCCGCCCAGCGTGGCAAGCAGGTTGCCGGGGCCGCAGCCGATGTCGACCAGGATCTTGTCGTCGAGCGTGCCGATGGCCGCATGCCAGCGTTCGCGCAGTTCAGGGTAGCGGTGTACGTTCTGCAGCCACTCATCCATCCACAGCGGGTGGCTGAAATAGTGCGCGTTGGCGCGCATGCCGGTGGTATAGCGCGCGATGGCTGCCTTCGGCAAGCGCGCGCCGCGCAAGACCGTGCCGGCCTGGAGATAGGGCTGCAGGCGCGCGTGATAGGCCGCGGTTTCTTCGGTGGTGGGGCCGCCGCGGCGAGGGCCGGGCTGCATGCCGTGCGGCTCCCGCTGGCGGGACGGCTCCGGCGGCGCACGCCGCAACAGGCTGGAGAAAGGTGCTGAGGACAGAGAGGGCAGGACGCRCATCGGGGCTCCGGGTGAAGGTGGCAAGCTGTGCGGCAGCGCTGCCCGCTGCGGGCAACGGCAGGGCCGCGGATTCAACCGCTCGCGGGCGCCGGATAACCCCTTGCCCACTTGGAAATTCGGGAACGTTGCCGCGCGAAGCCGGCGCGCATGCCGCGCCCGCTTCTGGCAACCGGAATCAAGGCTGAAGTCCTGCCACGTCCAGGGGTCCAGTGGCCGAATGCTCCAATGGTCCGGCGGCGGGCAGGTGATGGTGCGGATGAATGCAGCAACGGCATCACCGGCACGACGGTGCGGAAGTGCGCCTTTCATTCCGCCATGGAAATCTAGCAGCTTTTGCCCAGATGCCGGAGCGGCCGCTTCACGAAGCCATGTGCGCCGGCGCACAGACTGGCCGGCATGGCGGACCCCACCCGCCACCGAAAATTACCCGCCTTTGTAATTCTTCCCGCGGCGCGCCCCTTGGCACGTCCCCTGGAGCGCGGCACGCCGCGGGCAGTGCGCGGATGCGTGCTGGCATGTTCGTTGCGCCCGGTTTCGGAACGAATCCCATCCAGGAGACCAAGATGAACCAACTCAATCCCGGCGGCCTCGCCGGTGGCGCCGGCGCGGCCATTGTCGGCAACGGTATCGGTGATGGACCCGGGCCCGAGGTCATGGCGGCCGCGACGCTGGACGGCAACAAGGTCTATTCGTCCGATGGCGAGCATGTCGGCAAGATCTCGGACATCATGCTCGACGTGCGCGGCGGGCGCATTGCCTACGCCGTGCTGACCAGCGGCGGCTTCCTCGGCATGGGCGACACGCTGCACGCCATCCCGTGGGGCGCCCTTACGCTCGACACCGACGAGAAGTGTTTCCGTATCGGCGTCACCGCGGAACGCATCAAGGATGCGCCCGGCTTCGACAAGGACAGCTGGCCTGCGATGGCGGATCCGCAGTGGGGCACCACGCTGCATGAATACTACGGGCGCTCGCCTTACTGGATCGGCGGCAGTGGGCCGCTCTGAGGCAAGCCGTTAAGGCATGGCTTTAAGGCAAGCCTCTGGCGCAAGCCGGTAGCCGGTCCTTCGCGTTTCCGCCTGCCGCGTTGCAGGGGAGAGAAGGCCCCGGGGGTGCCCCCGGGGCCTTCGCTTGTGTATCCCGCGGACGGCCCCGTCGGGCCCACCGCACCCGAACGTCGCGTCCGTGCGAGAATCCTCCGGTCCGGCCGCAGCTCGGCGGCGGGATTTGCCGGACGGTGCGGCGTATTGCCGTTCCCGATCACAATCCGTTCGCGACGGCCGCCGCATCCGGCGGAACCGATCGCGGCACCAGATGGAGACAGGAATTTCCCATGGGCATCACAGAACTTCTTGCGCAGCCGATTGGCAACCTGGCGGACTGCGTGCGGCTGCACGCCGCCGAGCGGCCCGGCCACACGGCGGTGATCGACAACCGCCGCTCGCTCACCTACGCGGAATTCGATGCGCTGGCCGACCGGGTCGCCGCCGCCCTGCAGCGTGACGGCTTGCGGCCCGGCGCGGCGCTGGCCATCTGCGCGGCGGCGTCGGCGGAGTACGCGGCGCTGCTGATCGGCGGCCTGCGCGCGGGCGTGGCGCTGGTGCCGCTGGCGCCGTCGTCCACGCCGGCCAGCCTGGCCGGCATGGTGGCTGACTCCGATGCCCGGGTGCTGTTCGTGGACGCGGATGTCCTGCGCGAGCTCGCGCCGGTGAAGGACGGCATCGGGGTGCCGCTGGTGGGCCTGGCCGGTGCGCCGGCCGGCCAGTCGTTCGAGGCCTGGCTCGCGCCCGAGGGCAGCCGGCCGCAGGAGCACCCGCTGGACCCGGAGCAGGTGTTCAACATCATCTACTCGTCCGGCACCACCGGCACGCCCAAGGGCATCGTGCATGCCCACGCGCTGCGCTGGAACCAGATTCGCCGCGTGCAGGAAAGCGGTGGCTACGGCCCCGACGCCGTCACGCTGATCTCCACGCCGCTCTATTCCAACACCACCCTGGTGAGCTTCATTCCCACGCTGGCGCTGGGCGGCACCGCGGTGCTGATGCCGAAGTTCGATGCGCAGCGCTACCTGGAGCTGGCCGCGCGGCACCGCGTCACGCACAGCATGCTGGTGCCGGTGCAATACCAGCGCTTGATGGCGCGCCCCGACTTCGACAGCTACGACCTGTCCTCGTACCGCATGAAGTTCTCCACCAGCGCGCCGCTGAGCGCGGCGCTCAAGGCCGATGTGCTCAAGCGCTGGCCGGGCGGCCTGGTCGAGTACTACGGCATGACCGAGGGCGGCGGCAGCTGCGTGCTGGCCGCGCACGAATTCCCGGACAAGCTCCATACCGTGGGCCGCCCCATGGAAGGCCACGATATCCGCCTGATCGACGACGACGGCAAGGAAGTCGCGGTGGGCGAGATCGGCGAAGTGGTCGGCAGTTCCAACGCCATCATGGCCGGTTACCACAAGCAGCCCGAGAAGACCGCCGCCGCCCACTGGCACGACGCCGCGGGCAAGCTGTTCATCCGCACGGGGGACGTCGGCCGTTTCGACCAGGACGGCTTCCTCACGCTGATGGACCGCAAGAAGGACATGATCATCAGCGGCGGCTTCAACATCTATCCCAGCGATCTCGAAGGCATCCTGCAGAAGCACCCCGCCGTGGCCGACTGCGCGGTCGTGGGCGTGCCCTCGCAACGCTGGGGCGAGACACCGGTGGCCTTCGTGGTGCTGCGCGACGGCGCGGCAGCCCCCGCGGCATCGGCCGGGGCGCTGATGGACTGGACCAACGATCAGGTCGGCAAGACCCAGCGCCTGGCCGTGGTGGAACTGGTGGACGTGCTGCCGCGCAGCGCGATCGGCAAGGTGCTCAAGCGTGAACTGCGCGACGGGTTCCGGCCGGGGCAGGCGCTGGACTGAGGCGGCCCGGGGCAGGCGGCGGGCGCACCGCTCGCCCCCTGCCGTCTGCCGTCTGCCGCCAACCGCTATCGCGGCGCGATCATGTCGATGAAATCCTGCATATAGCCGCGCACGTACTGGTCGGCCCGCAGGCTGACTGCCGCCATCGACGGCGGGAACAGGTCCGCGGTATCGATTACCGCGAGATCGGTGTCGCGCCGCGGCTCCACCGCCATCTGCTGGACCACGGCCACGCCCAGGCCGGCGGCGACATAGGCCTTGATCACATTGGCGTCGGTCGCGCGCACCACCACGCGCGGCGACAGCCCCCGGCGCTGGAACTCGCGCATCACCACCCATCCCGAATTGAAGTGCTCGTCGTAGGTCACCAGCGGGTAGCGCGCGATGTCTTCGATGGTCACGCGCGCCAGCTTCAGCAGCGCATGGCGGCGCGGCACGATCAGGCAGCGCGGGATGGGGTAGGCCTCGACCGAGATGATGCCCTCCGGCGTGACGTCCGGCAGCGTGGAGATGCCCAGGTCCACCGCGTTCTCGCTGACCCACTGCAGGATCTGCGCGGGGTGGCCCTGCAGCAGTTCCAGGTTGACCGCCGGGTACGCGGTGCTGAAGCGGCGGATGGCGTCGAGCAGGCCATAGCGCGCATGGATGTGCGTGGTGCCCACGCGCAGCGTGCCGCTGCCGCCGCCCGCCTGCCCGGCGCCGGCCAGCCCGTTCAGCGCGCGGGTGTCGTTGAGCACGCGCCGCGACAGCGCCGCCGCTTCCTGTCCCGCATCGGTCAGGCTCACCAGCCGGTTGCCACGGCGCACGAACAGCTCCACGCCAATCTCGCTCTCCAGTGAGCGGATCAGCTTGCTGACTGCCGGCTGGGTGGTGTGCAGGGCGTCCGCGGCGCGGGAGACGCTGAGCTGGCTGGCAATGACTGCCTGCAGGCAACGTAGTTGTTGGAGGGTCATATCATGCCATTTTGGCAATGATTGTCTACGAACATGTCATTTTACAGAAAGAAGCCGGCGGCCGAGAATGGCTGTAACCCCTCAGGCGAAAAAGGCTTCCGCGATGACCAGCAGTGTGTTCGACCAGTCCCTCCAGCAGCACATGTGGAGCACCGATGAGATGCGGGCCGTGTTCTCGGAGGAGAACCGCGTGCAGAAGTGGTTCGATTTCGAAGCCGCGCTGGCGGCCGCGCAGGCGGAACTCGGCATCATCCCCGCCGCGGCGGCCGCCGAGATCGGCGCCCGGGCGCGGGTGGCGGACATCGACCTGCCCGCGCTCGCTGCCGAAACCCGCCGCGTAAAGCACCCGCTGGTGCCGGCGGTGCGCGCCCTGCAGCGGCAATGCGCCGGCGGGCTGGGCGAGTTCGTGCATTTCGGGCCGACTTCCCAGGACGTCTACGACACCGGCATGATGCTTCAGGTGCGGCAGGCCCACGGCATCCTGATGCGCGACCTGGGCGCCGTGTCGCGCGAGCTGTACCGCCTTGCCGACGAGCACAAGCACACGCCGATGGCCGGGCGCACGCATGCCGTGCAGGCCTTGCCGATCACCTTCGGCCACAAATGCGCGATCTGGCTGTCGGAACTCGGCCGCCACCACGAGCGCATGCGCGGCCTGGAGCAGCGCACCTTCGTGGGCCAGATGGTGGGCGCGGTCGGCACGCAGGCCTCGTTCGGCGAGCAGGCCGGCGAGCTGGAGACGCGGCTGATGGCGCGCCTCGGACTGGGCGTGGCGCCGATCAGTTGGCAGCCCGCGCGCGACCGCCTGGGCGAGTACGTGAGCGTGCTCGGCCTGATCGGCGCCACGCTGGGCAAGATCGCCAACGAGATCATGAACCTCGAGGGCGACGAGATCGGCGAGCTGGCCGAGCCGTTCAGCGAAGGCAAGGTCGGCTCGTCCACCATGCCGCACAAGCGCAATCCCGCCGTGGTGGAGACCGTGGTGACGCTCAGCCGCGCTATCCGCTACAGCGTGGCGATGATGCACGACGCCCAGATGGCCGAGCATGAGCGCGACGTGGCGGCCGTGCGCATGGAATGGAAGGCCGTGCCCGAGGGCTGCATGATGGCGGCGGCCATGCTGCAGATGATGCACTACGCGCTGTCCGGCCTCACCGTGAACGCCGCGCGTATGCGCGCCAACCTCGACCTGCTCGGCGGCTTCCTGATGTCCGAGCGCGTGATGTTCGCGCTGGCCGACAAGGTCGGCAAGCAGAGCGCGCACGAACTGGTCTACGCCGCCGCCATGCTGGGCATGGAAAGCGGCATCACCTTCGAGCAGGCACTGTCGCGCGATCCGGCCATCCGGGCGGCGCTCGAACCGGCGGCGCTCAATGCGCTGCTCGATCCCGCCACCTATGTCGGGCTTGCCCCGCAGATCGTGGAGCGCTTCCTTGGCGAGACCCGGGCAAGCGGCTGGCTGGACTGAAGGCGACCATGCCTGCAAAGACAGCAGTCAACAGATAACAGATAACAGAAAACAGACAGGAGACACAGTCATGAACCGAATTGCCAGGTTACTGGGGCGCGCAGGCGCGCTGGCGCTGCTCTGCATGGGCGCCGCCGCGGCGGCGCCAGCGCAGGCCGACACCTATCCGAACCGCCCCGTGCGCGTGGTGGTGCCCTATCCGGTGGGCGGGGGCGGCGATACCGTCGCGCGGCCGCTGACCTTGTACATGTCCGAGCGCATGGGCCAGCGCATCATCGTGGACAACCATGGCGGCGCCAACGGCAATATCGGCATGGACATGGTCGCCAAGGCGCCTGCCGACGGCTATACGCTGGCGCTTGCGCTGACCTCGCAGCTCGCCGTCAACCAGAGCCTGTACCGCAAACTGCCCTACGACCCGATCAAGGATTTCGAGCCGGTCTCGCTGCTGGCCTCCGCGCCGTACTTCCTGGTCGTGCATCCCTCCGTGCCGGCGAAGAACCTGGCGGAATTCATCAAGCTGGTCAAGGCGAATCCCGGCAAGTACACCTACGGCTCGTCCGGCAACGGCAGCGGCCCGCACCTGTCGATGGAGCTCCTGAAATCCATGGCCGGGCTCGACATGGTCCATGTGCCGTTCAAGGGCACGGGGCCCGCCATGCCGGCGCTGCTGGCCGGGCAGGTCAGCGCGATGTTCGCCAGCTACGGCGTCGCGTCGCAGCAGATCAAGGCCGGCAAGCTGCGCGTGCTCGCGGTGTCGACGGCGCAGCGCGCGGCTTCGATGCCCAACGTGCCCACCATCGCCGAGGCGGGCGTGCCCGGCTACGAATCCAACGTCTGGTACGCGCTGCTGGCGCCGCGCCCCATCGTCGACAAGCTCAGCGGCGAGATCGCGGCCCTGATCAAGAACTCCGACCTGCGCAAGCGCTTCATGTTCGACGGCATCGTGCCGGTGGGCTCCACCCCCGAGGCCCTGGGCGCCTACATCCAGTCAGAGAGCGTCAAGTGGTCTGCCATCGTCAAGCGCTCGGGCGCCACCATCGACTGAGCCTGGCCCGCACGCCCATCCAACCGCAAGACCACAGGAATCCGCAACCATGAAGATCGAACGCGTAGAGGCCATTGCCGTCCGCATCCCGCTCAACAAGGTGTTCTCCGGCAGCTCGTACAAGGTCGACAGCCGCGCCACCGTGATCACCCGCATCCATACCAGCTCGGGGCTGGTCAGCGAGGTGTACAACGGCGACCCCCGCGAACACGGCCCCGAGATCGCCCGCATGATCGAGCAGGACATGGCGCCGCTGCTGGTCGGCGAGTCCGTGCATGCCTGCGAACGCATCTGGGAGAAGCTGTTCCGCCTGACCATCAAGGCGCCGGACCGGCCGCTGGTCATGAACGCGATCGCCTGCGTGGATTCGGCCGTCTGGGATCTGGCCGGCAAGGCGCTCGGCGTCAATGTGTGCCGCCTGATGGGCGGCTACCGCCAGGAAATCCCCATCATCGCCATCGCCGGCTACTACCTGCCGGGCAAGACGCCTGCCGACCTGGCCGGCGAGATGGCGTGGCTGAGGTCGGTCGGCATGGCCGGCTGCAAGGTGAAAGTGGGCGGGGCAACGCCCGAGGAAGACGCCGAGCGGGTGAAGTACGCACGCGAAGGCGGCGGCCCGGACTTCCTGCTCGCGGTGGATGCCAACCGCGGCTGGAGCGTGGCGGAGGCAACGCGCTTCGCCCGCCTGGTCGAGCCGTACGACATCGCATGGTTCGAGGAACCCTGCCACTGGCATGACGATGTGCGCGGCATGGCGGCGGTGCGCCAGGCCACCTCGATCCCCATCAACGCAGGCCAGAGCGAAGTCAGCGCGGCCGGCGTGCGCCGCCTGCTGGACGCCGGCGCGGTGGACATCGTCAATTTCGACGCCTCGGAAGGCGGCGGCATCACCGAATGGCGCCGCGCCGCCGCGGCCTGCGCGCTGGCCGGCGTGCGCATGGCGCACCACGAAGAGCCGCAGATCGCCTCGCACATGCTGGGCGCCATGCCGCACGGGATCTGCGTCGAGTGCTTCCCCGACCCGGACCGCGATCCGATCTTCCCCGGCATGTGGGCCAACCCGCCGCGCATCAAGGACGGCATCATGGCGATCCCGCAAGGCCCGGGCTTCGGCATCGAGCTGGACTGGGACATGGTGAAGCGATACCGGGTGAACTGAGCGACTGCAGTTGCAACTGCAACTGCAACTGCAACTGCAGGGCACGGCGTGCCGGGGCGTCCCGATATGTCTTGCCGGCCGGCCCGCGCGCGCCTCGGGGCAGGCTTTCCGTGCTCTTTCCTTGCGCCTTCTCTGCCCCTTCCGGCGTCGTTCCCGCGCACCGTCCCCGACCCTCCCGCTTCACCCTTGCGCCCAACCGTGATACTGTATAAATATACAGTAATCGGAAATCTCGCCTTGTCCCTCGGGGTAAGGCCGCAAGCGTCACATGACACCCCATCTTCAGACCGACTCGCCCGGCTTGCCGGGCGTTTCTTCCTTGGCGCCGGCACCCGCGGGGGGCCGCCAGGAGGCGCTGGATGCGCTCGAGCGGCGCTATCCCGGCCTGTGGCGCGCGGGGCAGCTCGGCCGGGCGGGGCAGGCGGGTAGCGTGCCGGCGGTGGAGACTGGACATGCCGCGCTGTCGGCTGAGTTGCCGGGCGGCGGCTGGCCGCTGGGGGCGCTGACGGAGCTGCTGCTGGCCGAGCCCGGCGTGGGCGAGCTGCGCCTGCTGCGGCCGGCCCTGGTGGCGCTGGCGGCGGGGCAGCGCCGCCTGGCGCTGGTGGGGCCGCCGCACCTGCCCAATGCAACGTGCCTGGCCAGCTGGGGTTTGCCGGCCCGGCAGGTGTTCTGGATGCGCGCGCCGGCCGGCGCGGGCAAGGCCGCGGCGCAGGCCGATGTGTTGTGGGCGGCGGAGCAGGTGCTGCGCAGCCAGGCCTTCGGCGCGGTGGTGGTATGGCTGCCCGCGGCGCGTCCCGAGGCGCTGCGCCGCCTGCAGGTGCTGGCGCAGGCCGGCGACGCGGCGGTATGGGCGTGCCGGCCGGCCGGCGTGCTGCACGAGTCGTCGCCGGCGGTGCTGCGGCTGCTGCTGGCGCCGGCGCCGGGCAATGCGATGTCGATCACCTTTCACAAGCGGCGCGGGCCGGTGCGCGAGCAGCCGCTGGTGCTGCCGCTCGACGAGATGATGGCGGTGCCGGGCCGTCCGTGCGCGCCGCGGACCTTGCCTGCGGAGGTTGCGCCATCGCCGGTTTCCCAGGCTATTGCGGGAGAGCAAGCCCATGTCGTACTGGATCGCGGTGCATCTGCCGCGCCTGTCGCTGGACGCGCTGCAGCCGAACTGGCCTGAGCCTGCCGCGGCCGCTGCCGTTCCCGGCCTGCTGCATCACAGCGTGCCGGTGGCGGTGGTGGAGCGCGAGCGCGTGGTGCTGGCCAACGGGCCGGCGGCGGCGCTGGGCGTGCAGGCCGGCATGCGGCGCGGCGGGGTGCAGGCCTTGTCGGCGCAGGTGGTGCAGCTCGAGCGCGAGCCGGCGGCGGAGGCGCAGCTGATGACGGCGCTGGCGCTGGCGCTGTTGCATTTCTCGCCGCATGTGGCCTTGCACCCGGACCCCGACGCGGCCACGGTGATGATCGATGCCGGCGCCAGCGTGCGGCTGTTCGGCGGGCATCGCACGCTGTGCCGCGCCGTGTATGCGCGGGTGCGCCGGCTGGGGGCGTTCCTGCAGCTTGGCTGCGCGCCGAGCGCCTTCGGCGCGGCGTGGCTGGCGGCGCAGCCGTTCAGGCGCGACCGGCGCGGCGCCATGGTGCGCCCGGCGCGGCGCGCGCTGCAGCCGGCGCGCATGGCACGGCTGCTGGACCGGCTGCCGGTGGGGATGCTGCATGGCGTGGCCGACGAGGGCTGGCTGGACGGCATCGGCTGCCGCACCGTGGGCGAGGTGCGCCGCCTGCCGCGCGCCGGCCTGCGGCGCCGCCTCGGCGCGGACTTGCTGGTACGGCTGGACCAGGCCTACGGCGAGGTGCCGGTGCGCTTTGCCTGGTTCGGCGCGCCGCCCGCCTTCGCGCAGCGCATGGAGCTGCCGGGCCGCACCGAATCCGTCCAGGGCGTGATGGCGGGCGCGCAGCGCCTGCTGCTGGCGCTGGGCGGCTGGCTGGCGGTGCAACAGGCCGGCGTGACGCGCGTGGTGCTGCGGCTCGAGCATGAGCGTTACCGCCTGGGCTGCGAGACCCCGGCCACGCCGGTGACGGTGAGCCTGGCCGAGCCCAGCCGCGATCCGGCGCATTTGTCCCGGCTGCTGCAGGAGCGGCTGGACAGGGTGCAGTTCACCGTGCCGGCGGTGGGACTGATGCTGGTGGTGGAGGCCATGCAGGCGTACCTGCCGCAGAGCGAGTCGCTGTTTCCCGAGCCGGGCGGCACGCCGGCCGAGCTGGGCCGCCTGCTCGATACGCTGATGGCGCGCCTGGGCCGCGAGAACGTACTGCAGCCGCAGCCGCTGGCGGACCACCGGCCCGAGCGCGCCAGCCGCTGGTGCCCCGTGGACGAGATGCCCGCGCGCGCGCAGGGGGCGGGCACGCAGGCCTGGCCCGAGCGCCCGCCCTGGCTGCTGGCGCAGCCGCTGCCACTGACCGTGCAGCGCCACCGGCCTTGCCACGGCGGGCCGCTGGCGCTGCTGTCGCGGCCCGAGCGCATCGAGTCCGGCTGGTGGGACGACGCGCTGGCCACGCGCGATTACTTCGTCGCCGAGCGCGCCGACGGCCTGCGCTGCTGGGTCTATCGCCAGCGCCCGGGGCGGGAGGAGGGCGGCGAGTACCGCTGGTTCCTCCACGGGTTGTTCTGAAACCGGAACGGCCCCCAGGCCCCCGCATTTCCTATTTCGCGTTCCCTATTTGCATTCCCTGTTCGCATTCCAGTTTCGCATCGTTGCTTCCCGTCCGCCTCCATCATGTCCAGCCAGCCTGCCGCTCCTTCGTTTTCCGCCTTGCCGGCCGCGCTCTCGGCGCTGCTGCCGGCCTTGCCCGACTATGTGGAGCTGCACTGCATCTCGAACTTCACCTTCCTCGAAGGGGCCTCGCACCCGGTGGAGCTGATCGAGCGCGCGTTCGCGCTGGGCTATGGCGGCCTGGCGCTGACCGACGAATGCTCGGTGGCCGGCACGGCGCGCGCGCACCAGGCGCTCAAGGATCTGCGCGAGCGCACCAGCGACGCGCTCGCGCGCAGCGCGGCGCGGCTGGCCGCCGGCCTGGATGCGGGCGAGGACGAGGAAGGCGAAGATGACCTGGAGGCCCTGGCCGCGGAAGAAGCGCAGGAGGGCGAAAGCAGCGAGCCAGGCGCGCAGGGCGCCTGGCTGGATGCCGCGGTCGCCGCGGGCCCCGGCGAGGCCGCCGAAGCGCGCCTGCTCCGCCATGAAAAGCTATCCGCCGTGGCCGCCGCCGCGCAGGAGTTCCGCCTGCTGATCGGCAGCCGCTTCACGCTCACCGGCCACGATGGCGAGCCGGCGCTGCGGCTGGTGCTGCTGGCGCAGGACCGCGAAGGCTTCGGCAATCTCTGCGAGTTCATCACGCTGGGCCGCCGGCGCGCGGGGAAGGGCGCCTATTGCCTGCACCCGGAAGACATCGCCGCGCCGCAGGCGGAGCAGGCCCACCTGCGCGGCATGCCCGATTGCGTGGCGCTGCTGCTGCCCGCGTATTGCCCCGAGCCGCAGGCGCTGCTGCGGCAGGCGCAGTGGATGCGGCAGGTCTTCGGCGCGCGCGCCTGGATCGCGCTCGAGCAATTGCAGGGCCATGCCGATGCCCTGCACCGGCTGCGGCTGGAGGATGCCGCCGCGCAGGCCGGCGTGCCGCTGGCGGCGGCGGGCGCGGTGACCATGCATGTGCGCTCGCGCAAGCCGCTGTCGGACGTGCTGAGCGCGATCCGCACCGGGCAGACGCTGGCCGGATGCGGCATGGCGCTGGCGCCCAATGCCGAGCAGCACCTGCGCATGCGCCAGCGGCTGTCGCGGCTGTACCCGCGCGATGCGCTGGCGCAGACGCTGCGCATCGCCGGCCTGTGCGATTTCTCGCTGGATACGCTGCGCTACGAATATCCGGAAGAACTGGTGCCCGCTGCCCTGACGCCGTTTGGCTACCTGTACAGCGAGACCATGAAAGGCGTGAAGCTGCGCTTTCCCGGCGGACTCGAACCCAGGTGGGAAACGCAGTTGACGCAAGAGTTCGCCCTGATCCGCGAGAAGCAGTACGAGTCGTTCTTCCTCACCGTGCACGACATCGTGCGTTTCGCGCGCGGCGAAGGCATCCTGTGCCAGGGGCGCGGCTCGGCGGCCAATTCGCTGGTCTGCTATTGCCTGTTCATCACCGAGGTCCATCCGGCCGACGCCAATATGCTGTTCGGCCGCTTCCTCTCGCGCGAGCGTGACGAGCCGCCCGATATCGATGTCGACTTCGAGCACCAGCGGCGCGAAGAAGTCATCCAGTACATCTACGAGAAATACAGCCGGGACCGCGCCGCGCTGGCGGCATCGCTGATCACCTACCGCTCGCGCAGCGCGCTGCGCGACGTGGGCCGCGCGCTGGGCATCGATGCCAGCGTGGTCGAGCAGGTGGTCAAGGGCCAGGCGTGGTGGGACGGCGGCAGGGGATTTCTCGAGCGCATCGCCCAGTACGGGCTGGATCCCGAGTCCCTGGCGGTGCGGCAGTGGGCCAGCCTGACCACGCAGCTGCGCGGTTTTCCGCGCCACCTGTCGCAGCACGTGGGCGGCTTCGTGATCGCGCGGCACAAGCTGTCGCGGCTGGTGCCGATCGAGAACGCGGCCATGGCGGACCGCAGCGTGATCCAGTGGGACAAGGACGATCTCGAGTCGCTCGGCCTGCTCAAGATGGACGTGCTGGCGCTGGGCATGCTGTCGGCGATCCGGCGCGCGCTGGAGATGATCGGCGGTTTCCCCGGCGCGCCTCGCAGCATGGCGGACATTCCTCGCGATGATGGGAAGACCTACGACATGATCTGCGCGGCCGACACCATCGGCGTGTTCCAGGTGGAGTCGCGCGCGCAGCAGTCGATGCTGCCGCGCCTGCAGCCGCGCACCTTCTATGACCTGGTGGTGGAAGTGGCCATCGTGCGGCCCGGCCCGATCCAGGGCGGCATGGTGCATCCCTACCTGAAGCGGCGCGAGCTGGTGCGGCGCACCGGCCAGCCGCCGGTGTACCACGACAAAGTCATCGAGAACGTGCTGGGCCGCACCCTGGGCGTGCCGATCTTCCAGGAGCAGGTGATGCAGCTGGCCATCGACGCGGCCGGCTTCTCGCCCGGCGAGGCCGACCAGCTGCGCCGCTCGATGGCGGCGTGGCGGCGCAAGGGCGACCTGCGCAAGCACCAGGACAAGCTGGTCAGGGCGCTGACCGCCAACGGGTATCCCGAAGCCTTCGCGCTGGCCATCTGCAAGCAGATCGAAGGCTTCGGCGAGTACGGCTTCCCGGAAAGCCATGCCGCCAGCTTTGCCAAGCTGGTGTATATCAGCGCGTGGATCAAGTGCCATCATCCGGCCGCCTTCCTGTGCGCGCTGCTCAACAGCCAGCCGATGGGCTTCTACTCGCCCTCGCAACTGGTGCAGGACGCGCGCCGCCACGATGTGCGCACGCACCCGGTGGACGTGACGGTGAGCGGCTGGGAGAGCACGCTCGAGCATGAGGCGGCAACCCACGCGCAGCCGGCGGTGCGGCTCGGCCTCGGCCGCGTGAGCGGCATGCGCGAGGCGGCCGCGCGGCGCATCGAAACCGCGCGCGCCGCGCGGCCCTTCGCCAGCGTGGAAGACCTGGTGCTGCGCGCCCGCCTGGACCGCCACGACATCGACGTGCTGGCCGCCGCCGATGCGCTCCGCGGCCTGGCCGGGCATCGCCGCCAGGCCCGCTGGCAGGCCCGCGCCGCCGCGCTGCAGGCAGCCCACCGCGACCTGCTCTACGAAGCACCGCCGCCCGAGAGCGAACTGGTCCTGCCCGCGCCGCGGCTGGGCGAAGACGTGGCCGCCGATTACGCCAGCCTGGGTTTGTCACTGAAGTCGCATCCGCTCGCGCTGCTGCGGCCGCGCCTGGACGCCATGAAATACGCCACCGCGCAGCAGCTCGCGCAGTACGGCAACGGCCGGCGCGTGCGCGCCTGCGGCATCGTCACCGTGCGCCAGCGGCCATCCACCGCCAGCGGCACCATCTTTGCGTCGATCGAGGACGAGACCGGCTCGGTCAATGTGATCCTGTGGCCAGACCTGGTCGAGCGTCAGCGCAAGGAGGTGCTGGGCGCGACCATGCTGGGCGTGATCGGGGTCTGGCAGCGCCAGGGCGAGGTCAGGCACCTGGTGGCGACGGAGCTGGTGGATCTGAGTCCGATGCTGGGGCGGCTGATGGTGAGCAGCCGGGACTTTCATTGAGGGGGAGGGTGCGGCTGCCCGGGCATCCGCGGGCCGGGCGGCAAGCCCGGTGCAGGCGGGCCTCAGGCCGCCCCTACCCGCTCCGAAGCGCCCCCCACCCTGTCGCGCCACCCCACCGCCTTCAGCACCGCAAAACCATGCACCGTCACGCGCGGACAGCGATGGCCGGAAGTACATTCCTCGAGCGATACCAGTCCGTGCTCGACCAGCGTCTCAAGGTCCACGGGGTCAAGTTGCAGGCAGTCCTGCGCATCGCGGACCAATAGCAAGGTGGCAAATTCGTGGGGGCTCAACATCGGTGACTCCAGGTTAGGGATGCCTGCTTTCGCAGGACCGCGGTGCGCGGTGACTGACGGAAAGACAGCGCTGCCGCGGATTGGTTCATGCGTTTCGCGCCGCGTGGCCGGCGCGGCGCGCCGGATTTCGTGTCCCCTCCCTTTCTACGAGCGGATTGCGTCCTGCGTGCGTCCGTTTTGTGTCCGCATTATTTCGTTCTCCTGTTTTCCGATTCCGTCGCAGCGCATCGTGCCTGCCGCCGGCCAGCGCGTCCGCGCCGCCTGTCTCGTCCTTCGCATGTCTGTTTCGCGCCCGTTTTGCGGGCATCCTGCACCGTCATCGTGCTGTTTCGGCCCCACCCTTGTGCGCGCGAAAATAAGCCATAAAAGGGCCCTTCAGTACATTGCGGAGCGGCCGATACAAGGCGCATGCATGTGTCATTCCTGGGGACCTCCGTGGCGTCTTTTCTCTCTCCCGCAGTGCGCCTGATGGCGCGCCTGAACATCACCCGCAAGCTTGCCTTGCTTGCCATCCTGTTTCTGATCCCGCTGTGCGGCACGCTCTATGCGGTGCTGGGCATGTCCGTACAGTCCATTCGCGCCGCGCAGGACGAACTGCGCGGCCTCGCCATCGTCGACCGCGCGCTCGATTTCATGCGCGAGACGCAGGTCAGGCGCGGCGCGGCCAACGCCGTGCTGGCCGGCAACGCCGCATTTCGCGCCACCTTCGACGATGCCGATGCCAAGGCTGCGGCACACCTGGCGGCGCTCAGGCAGCAGGCCGGCGCGGGCGGCAGGTTCGATGTGACGCCCGATGCGGAAAAGCTCGTTCAGGCGTGGCAGGCCATGCATGAATCGGGCCTGAACGGGACCGCGGGCCCCTTGTTCGCGCAGCACAGCGCGCTGGTCAAGCAGATCCGCCTGTTTATCGGCGACGTGGCCGACCGCTCGTCGCTCGCGCTCGATCCCGACAGCGGCTCGTACTACCTGGTCAACCTGATGGTCGGGCCCATGCCCAAGCTGGCGGAGCTGAGCGCGCTGGCGCGCGGCCGGGGGGCTGCCATCATCAGCCAGGGCGGTTACTCCGATGCGGCGCAGCAAGCAGAACTGGCCGCGCTGGGCGAGCAGATCCAGGACGGCCTGGAATCCGTGCGGCGCGACATGGGCCGCGTCATGCGCGGCGCCCCGGCATATCGCCAGCGCGTGGAAGCGTCGCAGGCGCAACTGGCCGCCGTGGACGCGTTCTACCGCACGCTCAAGGACAAGATGCTGGGTGCCAGCGGCATCGCGATCGATGCCAAGGCCTACTTCGACGAGGCCAGCGCCGCCATCAACGCCGTGTCGGCGGTCAACAAGGAATTCTCGGTGATCGGGCACGCCATGCTGGAGGAGCGCATCGCCGCCGATACGCGGGAGCTAGCAGCGCTGGGCGGGGTGGCGCTGCTGGCGGTGGGCGCGGCGTTCTACCTGTTCGCGGGCTTCAGCAGCGGCATGCGCGCGGATGTGCGCGAGGTGGGCGCGATGGTGGAGCGCATCAACGCGGGCGACCTGGCGCTGCGCATGGCTGTGCATGGCCGCGATGAGCTGAGCGAGGTGAAGCGGCACCTGCTCTCRCTGGTGCAAAACTGGCGCGCGCTGATCGGCGATACCAAGGCCGGTGCGCAGAACGTGCTGGCCGCCGCCGGTGAAATCGCCCAGGGCAACCTGGACCTGTCCCGGCGCACCGAGGCGCAGGCGTCCTCGCTGGAGCAGACCGCCGCCAGCATGGAGCAGCTCACGGCCGCCGTGCAGCAGAACGCCAGCAGCGCGGACCAGGCCAGCGCGCTGGCCGGCGAGGCCCGCGATATCGCCGTGACGGGCGGCGCCTCGGTGGGGCGGGTGCTGCAGACCATGGGCGAGATCGAGGCCGATTCGAGGCGCATCGTCGAGATCATCGCGGTGATCGACGCGATTGCCTTCCAGACCAATATCCTCGCGCTCAATGCCGCGGTGGAGGCGGCGCGCGCGGGCRAATACGGCCGCGGCTTCGCCGTGGTGGCCACCGAAGTGCGCGGCCTGGCCCAGCGCGCGGGCAGCTCGGCAAAGGAGATCCGCGCGCTGATCTCGCAATCCGTGCAGCGCGTGCAATCGGGTTCCGCGCTGGCCGGCGATGCCACCGCGACCATGGCCAGCATCGTGGACGCGGTCAGGCGCGTCACCACCATGATGGACGAGATCAGCAGCGCCTCGCGCGAGCAGAGCAACGGCATTGCCCAGGTCAACCAGGCCGTCACGCAGATGGACCAGGTCACGCAGCAGAACGCCGCGCTGGTGGAGCAGGCCGCGGCGGCGGCCGATGCGCTCAAGGAGCAGGCACACCGCATGGAGCAGGCGGTCGGGGTGTTCCGGCTGGAGCAGGCGCTGGCCGCGTAGCGCGCCCGGGCATGGCAAGCCAGGCGCAGGCGCCCGGCCGTCGACTCAGCGCCGGTTGGCGAGCCAGATGCCGCCGACGATGGCCGCCAGGCCGGCCGCATGGAACCAGCGCGGCCAGTCGCCCAGCAGCGCGCTCGACATCAGCGCGGCAAACACCGGTGTGAGCGTGAAGAAGAACACCGGCAATTGCGCGCCGGCGCGCGCGATGGCGCGGTCCCAGGCAAAGTAGCCGAGCAGCGACGGCACCGTGGCCACGTACAGCAGGATGGCGACCACCTTGCCGTCCAGCTGCAGCGGCGCGTGCGCGGCCATCATCTCCCACGCTGCGAACGGCGCGCTGGCCAGCACGCCCGCCACGATCTGCGCGAACAGCAGCACGGCCAGCGGCAGGTCGGGGCGCCGCTTGCGCAGCAGCCAGGTATAGGCGCTCCACATGATGGTGGCCGCCAGCATGAACAGGTCCCCCGGCACGAAATCGAGCTGCGCCAGCCGCGCGGGATCTCCGCGCAGCAGCACCACGCCCACGCCGGCCAGGCAGAGCAGGGCGCCCGCCACATGCCAGCCGCGCACGCGCTCGTGGAAGAACAGCGCGCCGATGATCAGCAGGAAGATCGGCGCGGAAGCCCCGATCAGGGTGACGTTGATCGGCGACGACGTGGTCAGCGCCAGGTACTGCAAGGCGTTGTAGACCGACACCGACAGCATGCCCATGGCGGCGATCACCCCGGCGTGCTGCCTCAGGGTCGCGGCGTGCTCGCGCAAGCCCCGCCACACGGCGGGCGCCAGCAGCAGCCCGGCCAGCGCCCAGCGGGCAAAGTTCAGCGTGATGGGCGGGATGGCGCCGGCGGCGTAGTGGCCGACGATGGCGTTGCCGGCCCAGCTCAACGGCGGAAATGTCAGCAGGCCAAGCGTGGTCCAGTCGAGGCCGGCCTTGCCGGCGGCGGTAGCGCGCATCAGAGGGTTATGGTCCTGTCGGTGTTGCTGTTTTTCTTGGTTCCGCGTCTGGCGGGCATTATGCCGCAGCGTCGAATGCAATCGTCCCGGAACCCGCGGTCGGAAACGTGCAATCGGGACCATGCCGGTGCGCGAGCGCCTCGCGCGGCTTGCGAGCGATGTCCGGCATGCCCGGCGAGGTCCGGATACGAACTGTTACACGTGGATGCGGGCAGGCTGTCAACACGGCAAAGCGGCGGGCCGTTTTTACAGGCAACGCGCAAGCTGCGCGCCTCACCTGGAGATCGCAATGAAAAAAGTCCTCGCCATCCTGACCCTTGGACTCTTCGCAGCGGGCGCTTACGCCCAGACCCCCGCTCCGGCCGCCGAACCAAGCAAGGAGCCGGCCAAGGTCGAAAAGAGCGCGCACAAGAGCAACAAGACTCACGCCACCAAACATAGCAAGACCGCTTCGCCGGCCAAGCCCGCCGCGCAATAATGCGGTGTTCCGGAATGCGCTCCGCCCGGGGCGCATTCCTTTCCCTGCCTGCTGACCCATGCACCTGATCTGGACCATTCTCATCGGCTTCATTGCCGGCCTCGTGGCGCGCGCCATCACGCCTGGCAGTGGCCCCAGCGGCTTCATCCTCACCGCTGCGCTCGGCATCGCCGGCGCGCTGGCCGCGACCCTTCTCGGCCAGTTCCTGCACTGGTATCGACCGGGCCAGTCGGCCGGTTTCATCGGCGCCGTGGTCGGCGCGGTGATCCTGTTGCTTGGCTATCACCTGGTCGCCGGCAAGCGCTGAGGCCGTGGCGCGGGCGCCTGCATTCCGCCGCGGCGCCGGGCGCGCGAAGCGCCTCGACATGGTGCGTGATGCGCGCCGCGGCGCGCCCCGGCATTTGCGCCGGCCTATGCCGGCACGCGGCGCCGATGCGTCGCGCGGGGCCTGCGATCGCGTGCCATCAACGGCCAATGGCGAATGGCGCCTCGCGGTCACATCACCGTGGCAAGAATTGCCAGAAGCGCGATGACAGGATTAAGTAAATTCAATTTGCCTGGCGCCAAGGCGCCGCCTAGTATGGGGAAAAACTAAAAACCGGCGGGTCGTTGGGGAGGCGCAGATGCAGCAGTCTCGAACGCCCGTGGCCTTCCGGCCGCCGCCCGCGCGGTATCGAACCGCGCCGCCTGGCAGGATCCAGCACTGTCGCTGGCCGCACCGTCGGCATGCGGGGGCGACTACCGGCCCGCGCCAGGACGTGAGGCCGCGTGCCTCGCGCAGCGTCGGCGTGCGGTCTTCTGCCGCCACGCCATCGGCGGGCGATTCCGATACCCCCTCATCATCCCGAAGCCGGCGCTCTGCCGATACCAGTCACGACTTGCCGCGTTCTTGCCGGGCCGCCGCAGGCCCGGCCGCGCGCTTTGCCCGGTTGCCCTGAGTCCGGACCGGTAACCCATCTTCGCGGGCCATGGGATGCGTGTCGTTCTCTACCAGGAAGACCCCCGGCAGGCCGCGCAGTTGCTGCGCGCACACGGCCTGCCCGACCATCTTGACGTGTCGGGCGCGGGCGAGGGCATGCTGGTGGTCGTCGCGCGCGCCCGCGGCGACCGCGTGGCGGCCGCCGCGCAGCAATGGCTGCGCGGCTTTCCGCTGCCCGATGCCTTTATCGCCGGCTGCACGGCGAGCACGCGCTGCGATTGCCAGGCGCAGGGGTGGTGGCCCGCGGCGGTCTGCGACCTGGTTGCGGCCGAGGACGACGATGCATTGCTGACCGAACTCGCGTTGCGCCTGGCGCGCCTCGCGGAGATGGAGACCATCCTGTCCTCGGACTGGCTGCAAAAGCGCGCCGTGGGCAAGTCGCCGGTGTGGCGCGGCACGCTGCGCGCGGTGGCGGAGGTGGGGCGCTTCGGGCGCGGCGCCTGCCTGCTGCTGGGCCATAGCGGCTGCGGCAAGGAGTTGCTGGCGCGCCTGATCCATGACCTGGATCCCGTGCGCCGCCGGGGACCGTTCATGGTGGTCGACTGCACCACGCTCAGCCCGGAGCTGTCGGGCAGCGAACTGTTCGGCCATGCGAAGGGCGCCTTCACGCATGCGGTGGCCGCGCGCGACGGCGCGGTGGCGCTGGCCGACGGCGGCACGCTCTTCCTCGACGAGATCGGCGAGCTCGAGCCGTCGTTGCAGGCGCGGCTCCTGCGGGTGATCCAGGAGCATATGTACAAGCGGGTGGGCGAGGACAACTGGCGCCGTTCGGATTTCCGCCTCACCTGCGCGACCAATCGCGATCTCGAGGCCGAGGTGCTGGCCGGCCGTTTTCGCGGCGATCTCTACTTCCGCATCACGCAATGGACCGTGCGCGCGCCGGGCCTGGCCGAGCGGCGCGAGGACATTCCTTTGCTGGTCCGGCATTTCCTGGCCGAAGCGGATGCCGGGGTGCCGGAGGTGATGCCCGAGGTCATGCACCAGCTGATGCGGCGCGAGTACCAGGGCAATGTGCGCGAGTTGCGCAATGTGGTGCTGCGCATGGCCGACCGTCAGCACGGCTTCGGCGTGCTGAGCACCGGCTCGCTCGACCGCCAGGCGACGGACGGTGGCGCGCCCGACGCGCCGGACGACTGGACGCAGACGCTTGCCCGGGCCGTGGAAGGCGCGCTCGACGCCGGGCTCGGGCTCAAGAGCATCGGCCAGATCGCCGAGGCCATCGCGGTGCAGGTGGCCGAGCGCCGCGCGGGCTCCACGGGGCGCGCGGCGGAGATGCTGCGCGTCACTCCGCGCGCATTGCAGTTGCGGCGGCAACTGCGGCCGGTGGAGGGCGGCCAATGAGCCGGGCGGCCGGCAACGGCGCGCGGCGCAGCAGCCGCAGCGCGTTGCCGCCGGCCATGCGCGCGAAGGCCGCGGCCGACGGCCGCAGCGCACGGATCTTGGCGAGTTCCAGGCCGGGGTGCAGCCAGGGCCCGTCCGAGCCGAACAACAGCTTGCCGGGCCCCGCGCGTGCGAGCGCCTCCTCCAGCAGGTCGAAGCGGCGCACGCCCGCCGTGTCGGCGAACAGGTTCGGGTAGCGCGCGATCAGGTCGATCACCTGGCGTTGCGCGGCCCAGTCGTCGGCGAAGCTGCCCAGGTGCGCGAACACGAAGGGCACATCCGGATGCGTCTGCGCCAGCAGGCTCAGCGCGCCGGTCTCGCCGCCGGGGTCGTAGAGCACGGGAAGCCGCCAGCGCCGCGCCGCGTCGCAGACCTGCCGGTGGATGCGCGCATCGTGGCGATGGACCTTGATGCCGCGCAGGCCCAGGCGCAGCACCGCCTCCTCGATCATGCGGTGGACCCGTTCGCGGTCGCGCTCGGCGTGCACCATGGCAAAACCGGTCCAGCGGCGCGGGTCGGCGCGCACGAGCGCGGCCACGTCGCGGTTGCCCTGCGCGTAGTCCGACTGGAACACGGGCAGCAATACCGAGTGCGCGATGCCGGCCTCGCTTGCGCGGCGGGCATAGGCGGCCAGCGGGGCGGTGGTGTCCCACGGCCCGGTCATGCCATCGCCCTGGCCGGCGTGGACGTGGAAGTCGATGATCATGGCGCCAGCTCGAACGCGGAGTCCGCCGGATGGGACATGTGATTGCCCGGCGGCGCGAGCGCCGACATGGCCACCGGCAGCACGCAGCGGATATCGACGCCGCCGGCGCCGACCGAGACCGAGCCCGTGCGCTGCGTATTGACCAGCATGGAGCGCCTGCCGGTGGTCCTGGGCGCCCAGTAGGAGAGCAGGCGGGTCAGCGCATGTTCGACGGCGTCCAGGTCCGCCGGCGGGACCTCGGCGGCCCACACGGCAAGGCCTGTGTCGCGATGCAGCCGTTCGTGCAGGCGATGGTCCAGCATGYGACCGCGCAGGTCGCGGGACTTGCCGACATAGACCGGCACGCCGTTGCGCTCCAGGAGATAGACACCGCTGCGCGGCAATGCCTGCTGGGCGCTGACCGCCGCGTTGATCAGGCTTGGCCACCGGCGCCACGCCAGCGTGCGGTTGACCGAGCGCTTGGGCATTTTGTACTCGGCCTCATCCGCGTAGCCCTTCGGCAGATAGCGCTCGGACAGATGCCCCGACAGATCCGCCGACAGATCCGCCGGCAGACGCGCGGACAGTCGCGCCGGCAGATCTTCCGGGAGATCTCCCGACAGCGCTGGCACAAGGCTCAGGCCAACCAGCGACAGCACGCCTTGCTGCAGCCGCGCGAGCAGGCAGGCGCGGCAGCACGCCCCGGCGCTTTCGAAGCGCGCCGTGCCGAGCCGCGGCTGCGTGCTGACGCGGCGCGCGCGCGCCACGATCTGCCGCAGGTCGTTGACGAGCATCTGCGGCGGCGTGCCGGCGGGGTAGCGGCGCGTGTCGGCAAGCAGCCGCAGCAGCCTGCGCATGCGCCATGGCGCGAGATCCAGCATCTCCCCATCTGCGGTCTTAAACATGCTGTTGCTCCTCAAGGCAAGGTGCGTGGGGCACGGCGCGGCAGGGCGGCAGTTGCCGGACCAGCGTGGCCATCGTGGCCAGCAGCGCGTCGATCTCGTCAATCCCGTGGCTGGCGCGCACGATCACGGCCAGTACGTAGCGGCCCTCGGGCCGGCGCAGCAAGGCGGTGCGGAATCCGCCCGCGCGCAGCTCGGCGTGGAGCGCGAGCGTGCGCTCCGGTGCGCCGAGCCAGATCTGCTGCATCGGATGCGTGGGCAGCGTGGCCTGCAGGTCCGGCAAGGCCGCCCGCGCGAGCCAGTGCAGCCCGGCGCGCAGGTGGTGCACGCGCTGCAGCAGGCGCAGCCGCAGCGCGTCGCCCTCGCGCCGGTTGGTGGCCAGCGCATCGAGCCCGGCCAGCAGCGCCGCCTCGCTCGCGGCGCTGCAGTGCGACTGGGTCGGGCCGTCGCGCGCGATCTCCGCGATCAGCGCGGCGGGGCCGCACAGGCTGGCCAGCGGCGCACCGAAGGCCTTGGCCCATGACGCCAGCAGCAGCACGGGCTGCGCCGCGCCGAGCCCTGCGTAGCGCAGGATGCCGCCGCCGCCGTGTCCCCACGGATGGCGCGCAGAAGGCTGCCGGCCCAGCAGGCCGAGCACCTGGCTGTGATCGACCACCAGCACGCCGCCGCACGCGGCCACCGGTGCGAGATACCGGGCGAGCGGCACCACCGCGCCCTCGCGGCGCGTGGCATCGGTGATGACCGCCGGCGCGCGCGCAGGGTGGCGCTGGCGCATGCGGCGCAAGCGGGCAAGCATGCCGGCCAGGTCGGCATGCGCGAACCACGACACCGGCGTGCCGAGGCCGGCCACGCGCTCCAGGCCCCAGCGCATGACCGGGTAGAGCGCGTCGTCGGCGATCAGCACATGGGTGCGGGCCAGCCGGTCGAACACGTCGATCGCCAGGTGCAGCGTGGATGGCGCCACCAGGCCCGCCTCGCTGCCCTGCAGCGCCGCGGCCTGCAGCGCCAGCCGCCCGGCTTGCGGCGACGCGCCCAGCGCGGCCGGCATGCCGGTGGTCAGCGCCGCAAAGCCGCCGATCCGCGAGGCGGGGTGCGCCAGGCCCAGGTAGAGCGCGGAAGCAAAGTCGACCATGGCGCCGCATCCTGTCGCTCAGGCCACCTTGATGCCCTTTTGCTCGCGCAGGCGGCGCAGCAGGTGCATGCCCGGCACCTGCACGTCGACCGGCTCTGCGCCGACGTCGATGCCGGTCACCGCGCGATAGGAGTGGATGTAGGTCTGGATCTCGGGCCGGAAGAATGCCGCCCAGTTCGCCGCGTTGGACGGGTCGTTGACCGAGTTCCAGTCGCTCCAGCGGATCGACGACACGATCTGCTCGCCGGTGGTGGCCAGCTGCCAGAACTGGTAGGTATTGGTGTCGCCCCAGCCCTGCAGCTTGCGCATGCTCTCCACCGAATGCATCCACGGCTCCGGGTACGCGATCATCGAGCGGCGCGGCAGGAACTCGCGGAACTCGGTGCGCGCCAGCATCCACTGCTGCATCATCATCTCCACGCGCGCCGTGGTGGGCAGGTCGCGGAACTGGTTGTGCGCGCCTTCGGACAGGATCAGGTGGACCTCGCGCAAGGCATTGAGCAGCGGGAAGCCGTCGGGCACCACCGTGGTGTCGTCGGCCTGGCGGAAGAACGGCACGCACAGGTTGAGCAGCGTATGGAAGGCGGCGAGGAACTTGCTGCGCGTGTCGGCCGGCTGCATCTGCGGCACGGCCTTGCCGATCAGGCGGAAGCCGTACTCGTGCATGTACTCGGCCGCGCGGCGCTCGATCGGCAGGCGGTGCTGCTCGTCCTGGACCCAGCCCCAGATCATGTTGTTGAGCGGGCGCAGCGGATCGAGCTCGAGCTGGGCCAGCGGGTCGTGCTGGCCGACCGAGATGTTCTGGAAGCGCCGCGAGATCGCGTTCATGGTCTGCACCAGTTGCAGCTCCTCCATCCAGTAGCTCCAGATCAGCTCGATCAGCGGGGGCTGGGCCAGCTTGGCGGAGATATTGCGGTTCCAGTGGCGCAGCCACAGGCAATTGTTGCCGCACGCGCCGTTGGGGTCGGGCACGTCGTCGCCTACCTTGCCGGCCTCGTCCTCGAGCATGCCCTGGATCACGCCGGCCGCGTCGGTGCCCTGCATGGCGATCGCCACCCGTTGCAGGTAGGGCAGCGATGGCGGCACGCTGGCGTCGCCGAAATACTTGGCGACCAGGCCCTCCACCGCGAGCTGGTTGAGGCGCAGGCCGAGCCGGTCGTTGGCCAGCGCGATGGCGGCCGAGTCCGCGCTCAGCAGCTCGCTCAGGAGGGCCGCGTCGAGCGGCTTGGGCACGACCGCGCCCCATGTCACGATAAACGCTTCGGTGGCGACCTTGAGGGCGCGGTAGGCGTCGGTATCGGTAAACGGCAGGAAGCGGCGGCGGCTGAGCTGGGCGGCCGCGGCATACATCGGCGCGGCGGTGCCGGCCATGCCGTCGGTGAAATCGCCCGGGAAGAACAGGCGGTCCATCTGGTTGATGTAGTTGTCCCAGCTCAGCATGTCGGCATTGAGCTTGATCAGCAGCCACAGCGCGACGTCGCCGGTCAGCGTCCGGGTGGTCCGCTGCAGGGTGACCGGGGTGGGGTGGCCGTAGCTGTCGCGCGCGAGCGGGCCGGAACGCTCGGTGATGAGGTCGGGCAGGGGGTGGAAGCCGGTGACCTGGCCCCCCGTGCCCGTGCCTGTGCCCGTGCCAGGGTTCGCCGGGACCCCCGGGTTGGCATTGGGATCGGCGCGGGACGGAAATACGATCTTGCCGCTGATCTGCGCTTCCTTCTGGAGCATGAGACAGCTGACGATCTCCAGGATCATGACGTCCCGCGAGTCATCCGGCAGTGCCAGCAACTGGGTGAATATCTTGCGTACTTCGGAGACCGCCTTCTTCATGGCTTTCTCATCGCCGACCCGGCCCGAGATTTCCTTCGGCTGGATCGTCAGGATGGCCTCAGGCGCCTCCCGCGAGGCAAATTGCAGCCCTTCCTTGGGGATGTCCGCATACTTGTCTCCGCTCTTGATCCTCGCCGCGCATTGCACCGCATGCATCCATCCGCCCTCCTCGATAAGCGAGGCCGGATTGCGCGCCACGAAGAACTGGCCGTCTTCCACGTACCCGCCGCCCAGGTCCAGCGGAGCGCTGAAAGTCATCTTCTCGATCGTCGTCATCATCCTTCTCCATCAGACTTCACAGACTGCACAGACTTCAGGCGTACATGCCAAAGGGCGCCGCCGCGCCGGCCTGTGGCCGGACCGGCTGCCGCTGGTTCAACACCACACTCAACTGTGGACTCCCCGCGCGCCACGGCAGATAGCCCGCGAGCGCCCAGCGCTGCAGCAGCTCCGAGATCACGAACAGTTCCTGCCTGGCCGGCAGCAGTCCGCTGTAGCGCGCCTGCCCGAGCACGGCGAAGGCCAGCGTGGGGGTGTCCGCGAGGAACTGCTGGGGCCGTGCCTTCACCGTGTGCCAGAGCCGCAGCAGGGTGTGCGGGTGGCGGTCGGGCAGGCGCAGTGCCGCGCCGAGCGTGCGCCCGGCGAGCAGCGGCGGGCGCAGCGACAGCAGCATGGCAAGGAAGGCCGGGATGGCGCGGTCGAGTTCGTCGAACGCGCTGCGCTGGCTCGCGCTCATCTGCCAGCGGGGATACAGCCGTTCCCACAGCTGCGCCAGCGCTGCCCACTGCGGATGCGGATAGAGCGCGTTGCCCATCGCGATGGACAGCTTGACGCGGATCCACGGCGCCGGATGCGGATCGTCCAGGTTGATGCGCAGCACGAACGCGCGCGGCAGGCTCACCACGCTCATCAGCCCGCAGGTGGCGGCGATGCCTACGCGCGACACGGCCCACAGGTCGGCCATGATCTCGCTGATCCAGCGCTCCCACACACGCCAGACGGAGTGCGCCTGCGCATGGCCGAAACGTGCCGCGGAAGCGCGCCGGTAGCCGTTCACCAGGTCGAGCAGCGCAGCCGCCTGGTGGCCTACCTCGTGGAACAGCGACGCCGCCACGCCGGTCCCGACCATGCGCTCGCGCGGCATGCGGATGACCGCCACCGGGTTCGCGCCGCCGCCGGGCAGGCGCGTGCGCGCGCGCCGGATCGCGCCGCCGTGGCCACGCTCGACGTAGCAGATCACGGGCGGCAGCGCCATCGGCACGCCGGGCTGGCGCAAGCCGTCCTGCGCGGCAACGTCGAGCCCCGAGAGCCATACCCCGGTGCCATGCTGGCTGCGCTGGGTGAGCACCTCGGCGAAGATCTCGAAGTGCGTCAGCGCGGCGTGGAAGTACAGCTTCAGCATGGCATAGCGCTGCTGCGCCTGTGCCACGTCGCGCGGCGTGGCGCGGGCGTGCCGCAGGTAAGCGAGAAAACGTGCGATGCGCACGCGCAACTGCTTGCGCGCGGCCTGCATGTGCCGCTCGATGGCGCCCATCGCCTCGTCGCTGACGTTGGCCGCGGGCACCATCGGCATCTGCAGGGCGTAGGGCAGTTGCGCGTCCAGGCGTGCGCGGATGCCGAGCACTTCCTGTTCGAGCAGCCGCAGGGCTTGGACGCAGGCGTTCATCGCAATGCTCCCGGGCTCAGTACGGTTGCCGGCGCGGCGCGAGGTAGAGGATGATGGCGTGGCCGTTGCGCGAGCGCCGCCACGTGCCGCCCTGCGCCACATGGACGTGGGCCGGCCCCGCGCCGCAGGTCGGGCATGCGGGGCCGGGGGTGGGGTAGCCGCCAGGCATGGGCCGCATGGGCGGCGCCGGCGCATAGGCGGCGCCCGCGCCGGCGTAGTCGGGTTGCCCGCCGGCGAAGGCCGGTTGCCCGCCCATGAAGGCCGGCTGCATCGCGCGTGGTGCGGCGGCAGGGGCGCCGAAGATCGGCATGGGCAGTTGCCGCGCACCGGCGATGCCACCCTGGGAGATCGCGCGCATGGCCGGCAGCAGGCCGGGCGCCACCTGGCGTGCCCCGCGCAGGAAGGCGATGCGCGCCGCGCGGGCCGGCGGCACATTGCGCGGCATGCTGCTCAGATGGTGTGCCGCGTGCTGGCCGATGCGCACCAGCCGGCGCGCCACCTCGAACTCGCGGTCTTCATTGCTGAGGCCTTCGAGCTCGAGCCCGAGCGCGCTGCCGGCCATGCCGGCCAGCTTGCCGCCGATCAGTCCGCCGGCGCCGGGCAGCACGAGATTGCCCAGCGCGCTGCCGACGATGGGCAGCGCGGACTTTGCCGCCGAGCGCAGGATGCCGCCGAGCGCCTTGCCCGCCGACGACTTGGCGAAGTTGGTCGCGACGCGGCCCACCGACTTGATCAGCCCGCCGAGGAACTGCTCCATCTCCTGTTCGCTGTTGACCGCGAGCAGTTCCGCGGCAAGCTCCATCTCCTGCATCTCGCCGGAGACTTCGKTYTCGAACTCGTTYTCGAAYTCGCTTTCGCCCTGCTCGAATTCAGTCTCGAACTCGTGGCCGAACGCGCCTTCCTGCTCATGGCCGAACTCGCCGGCCGTTTCCCCGGAAAGCTCGTGTTCGAACTCGTTGTAGCCGGTCCCCCAACCGCCCGGCCTGGCGCTCCCGATATCGTGCATTTGCAGCTCCTTTCAGCAGAGGTTGGCGAGCAGCGGCACTCGCGTGACAAGCTGTTCGCATCGAGCGTGCCACCTCGGCGCCAGGAGCCAAGTCTTTGAAAAGAAAGGGGTTTGCGATTCGCGGCCACGGGCGGGCTGCGAATGTGGCTTCGCCGGGACACCTGCGCAGGGACGCCGGCGCGAAGCGCGCTTCGCCACCTCGCGCGCGGGGCGGCGCGCCGGGTGCGTCTCAGGCGGGCGAGCCGAATGCCTCGCGGATCATCTCGCCGATCTCGCGGCGCCGCGCCACCGGCATGCGCGAGGCCGTGGAGACGATGCTGATCGCGGCCTCGCCGGCCAGCGGCAGCGCGAAGGCGTAGCCCACCCCCGCCACGCCGCCGGCGCCCGCCAGCGCATAGCCGAGCTTGCGGCTGCGCTCCACGCCGCGCTGCAGCTTGAGCAGGCTCAGGCCGCTGGATTCGTACTCGGCGCGGTGGCGCTCGTAGTGCGCGACGATTTCCTCGTCGGCCAGCTTGGCCAGCAGCGCCATGCTGGCGGTACCCTGGCCCAGCAGGCGGGTGCTGCCGGCGAGCAGGTGGAAGTGCTGCACGCGGTGGCTGCCTTCCTCGGCATGCATGCAGTAGCCGTGGTCGCCGATGCGCACGATCAGGAAGACGGTGTCGCCGGTGCGGCGCGCCAGCGCCTTCATGCGCGTGGCGCAGGCGCTGGCCAGCGGCGAGCGGTTCATGGTGCGCAGGCCCAGCGCCATGGCCGCCATGCCGAGGCGAAAGCGCTTGCCCTGTTCGTCCTGGCTGGCAAAGCCGGCGTGCAGCAGGTAGCGCAGCATGCGGTGGGCCGTGGTGCGGTCGATGCCGGTCTGCGCCACCAGCTGCGCCAGCGTGAGGCCGGTTTCATGCTGCTCGGCCAGCAGGCACAACAGGGTAAACGCGCGGTCCAGGCTCTGTACGCCGGGCATGGGCGCGGGCTGCGGAGCGGCCACGGGGGACGGCGCGGGGTGACGGGCGGCAGGGGTCGGCATCGGGGGCGTGTCTCAAAGACGGATTTGTGCACATTATGCACAAACGGAGGGATTGCGCTTGTCTCGCACCGGCGCCTGGTTTGCAATCGATACATTCCTAGTCCCTTGCCGAGCGCCATGCTTCCCATCGAGTCCCGGATCGATCCCGCCAGTCCCGCCTTCGCCAGCCAGCGCAGCGGCATGCAAGCCCTGATCGAGCGCCTGCGCACGCTGGAGCAGCGCGCCGCCGCCGCTTCCGAGCGCGCCCGCCCGTCCTTTGCCAGGCGCGGCGCGTTGCTGCCGCGCGAGCGGCTGGCCCGCCTGCTGGACCCGGCCAGCGCCTTCCTGCCGATCGCCAACCTGGCCGGCTACGGCATGGACGATCCCGATCCCGACACCTCCATCCCCGGCGGCTCGCTGGTGGCCGGCATCGGTTTCGTGTGCGGGGTGCGCGCCATGGTGGTGGCGACCGATTCCGGCATCGATGCCGGCGCCATGACCGAAGGCGGCAACCTCAAGCTGATGCGCTGCCAGGAGATCGCGCTGGAGAACCGCCTGCCGTTCATCCACCTGGTGGAATCGGCCGGCGCCAACCTGCGCAAGTACCGCGTCGACAAGTTCGTGCGCGGCGGCGGCATCTTCTACAACCTGGCGCGGCTGTCCGCCGCCGGMCTGCCTGTGATCACCGTGGTGCACGGCTCGTCCACCGCCGGCGGCGCCTACATGCCGGGCCTGTCCGACTACGTGGTGATGGTGCGCGGCCGTGCCCGCGCCTTCCTGGCCGGCCCGCCGCTGCTCAAGGCCGCCACCGGCGAGATCGCCACCGACGAGGAACTGGGCGGCGCCGACCTGCACGCCACCGTCAGCGGCCTGGCAGAGTACCTGGCCGAGGACGACGAGCACGCCATCGCGCTGGCACGCGACATCGTGTCCAGCCTGGACTGGCCCGCCGTGGCGCCCGCGCTGCCGCAGCCGGTGCAGCCGCCGCGCCTGGATGCGCGCGAGCTGGACGCGGTCATGACGCTGGACGTGAAGAAGCCGGTGGACATGCTGGAGATCATCGGCCGCATCACCGACGATTCCGCCTGGCTGGCGTTCAAGCCCGACTACGGCCTGTCCACGGTGTGCGGGCGCGGCCGCATCGACGGCCACGCGGTGGGCTTCATCAGCAACAACGGCCCGATCGACCCCGCCGGCGCGACCAAGGCGGCGCAGTTCATCCAGCTGTGCAACCAGAGCGGCACGCCCATCGTGTTCCTGCAGAACACCACCGGCTTTATCGTCGGCCGCGCCTCGGAAGAAGCGGGCATGATCAAGCACGGCGCCAAGATGATCCAGGCGCTGTCCAATTCCACCGTGCCGCAGGTCACCATCTACTGCGGCGCGTCGTTCGGCGCCGGCAACTTCGGCATGTGCGGCCGCGGCTTCCGCCCGCGCTTCTGCTTCTCGTGGCCCAATGCGCGCACCGCGGTGATGGGCGGCGAGCAGGCCGCCATGACGCTGGAGATCGTCGCCCGCCAGCAGGCCGAGCGCAAGGGCGTGGCGGTGGACGAGGCCAGGCTCGCCCAGCAGACCGGCGAGATCGTGGCGAACTTCGAGCGCCAGGCCAGCGCCTTCATCACCAGCGGGCTGCTGCTCGACGATGGCGTGATCGATCCGCGCGACACGCGCGCGGTGCTGGCCTTCGTGCTGGCCACGGCGCGCGAGGCGGCGGCGCGCGCGCCGCGTGCCATGCAGTTCGGCGTGGCGCGTTTCTGAGGGCCGGCGCGTACCCATGGTTTGCTCCCGACTGCCGATTGGGGGGCGGGCGTGACGACTGACAACCAGCGGGCACGCCGGACGGTTTGGCGCACCTGCGCAGATTGAATTGACCCCGGTGCGGACGCGTCAAGCGTTTGCGCCGGCAAAGAACAAGCAAGGAGACAAGGACATGCTCTACACCGAAGACCATCGCAACATCATGGACAGCATCCGCCGCTTCGTGGCGGCGGAGATCAACCCCTTCGTGGACGAATGGGAGGCCGCGGAGATCTTCCCAGCGCATGCCTTGTTCAAGAAGATGGGCGAACTCGGCTTTCTCGGCATCACCAAGCCGGTGGAGTACGGCGGCCTTGGCCTCGATTTCTCGTATGCGGTGGCGGCGGCCGAGGCCTTCGGCTACGTCAACGCGCAGGGCGTGGGCATGGCGGTGGGCGTGCAGACCGACATGGCCACGCCGGCCCTGACGGCATTCGGTTCGGACGCGCTCAAGCGCGAGTTCCTGGCGCCGGCCATCGCCGGCGAGATGGTGGCGGCGATCGGCGTGTCCGAGGCGGGCGCCGGCTCGGACGTGGCTTCGCTCAAGACGCGCGCGCGCCGCGATGGCGATGACTATGTCATCAGCGGCTCCAAGATGTGGATCACCAACGGCACGCAGGCCGACTGGATCTGCCTGCTGTGCAATACCTCCGACGGCCCGGTGCACAAGAACAAGTCGCTGATCGTGGTGCCGCTCAAGCAGGGCGGCAAGCGCACGCCGGGCGTGGAAGTGCAGAAGATCAAGAAGTTCGGCATGTGGTGCTCCGACACCGCGCAGATCTTCTTCGACGAAGTGCGCGTGCCGGTGCGCAACCGCATCGGCGAGGAAGGCATGGGCTTCATCTACCAGATGAAGCAGTTCCAGGAAGAACGCCTGAACGGCGCCGCGCGCCGCCTGGCCTGCACCGCGCTGATCGAGGAGACCGCCGACTACCTGCGCCAGCGCATCGCCTTCGGCAAGCCGCTGCTGGACAACCAGTTCATCCAGTTCAAGCTGGCCGAACTGAAGACCGAGATGGAAGCGCTGCGCGCCCTGGTCTACATGGCCACGCGCACCTATATCGACGGCGGCGACGTGGTCGAGCTGGCGTCCATGGCCAAGCTCAAGGCCGGCCGCCTGTCGCGCGAGGTGGCGGACTGGTGCATGCAGTTCCAGGGCGGCATGGGCTACACCTGGGACAACCATGCATCGCGCGCCTATCGCGACTTCCGCCTGGGCTCCATCGGCGGCGGCGCCGACGAGGTGATGCTCACCGTGATCGCCAAGCAGATGGGCATCATGTCCAAGGGCTGAGCGCCGCGCCGTTGCCTGCCGTGCCACCAATCCAGACGCTGACCGACCCTGCCATGAACCAAGCCATCCAGTCCGAAGCCGCCCAGTCCAGCCACGCCGCGCCAGCCGTGATCGTGCGCGAAGTCCAGGGCGTGCTGTTCGTCACCCTCAACGTGCCGTCCACGCGCAACGCCCTCGCGCCCGAGGTGGTGGCCGCGCTGGAGGCCGCGCTGGCGCGCGCCGAAGCCGATGCCCGATCCGGTATCGCGGTGCGCGCCCTGGTGCTGCGCGGCGCGGGCGGTTTCTTCTGCGCGGGCGGCAACGTGGGCAATTTCCGCGCGCGCCTCGATGCGGACCATGGCACCGATGATCCGGTGGCCAGCCGCAACCGCGAGTTTGGCTATTTCATGCAGCGCCTGGCCGCGCTGCCGGTGCCGGTGGTGGCGGCGGTGGAAGGCGCGGCCATGGGTGGCGGCATGGGCCTGGCCTGCGCCGCCGATATCGTGCTGGCCACGCGCGACGCGCGCTTTGCCTTGTCCGAGACATCGCTGGGCATCATTGCCGCGCAGATCGCGCCCTTCGTGGTGGCGCGGGTCGGCGCGGCGGCCACGCGGCGCCTTGGCTTGTCGGGCGAACGCGTGAGCGGCGACGCGGCGGTGGCGCTGGGCCTCGTCGACGGGCTTGCCGAAGACGGCGCGGGGCTCGACGCGCTGCTGGCCGAGTGGCTCACGCGCATCTGCCGCTGCGGCCCGCAGGCCAACCGCGCCTTCAAGCCGCTGGTGGCGCGCACCGCGCAACTGCCGCAGGGCGAGCTGCTCGACGAGGCCTCCAAGCTGTTCGCGCAATGCATGCGCAGCGAAGGCGCGGAGGGCATCCAGGCCTTCCGCGAGAAGCGCGACGCCGCCTGGGTGGTGCGCTTCGATGCCGCCGCCGTGCGCGCTGCCCAGGCCACGCAGGGCTGAGCGCGCCCGCCCATCCATCCATACCGATTTTCCGCATTCCAGACCGCACCATGCCCGCTACCAGCCGACCCTTCCATACCCTGCTCGTCGCCAACCGCGGCGAGATCGCCATGCGCATCATGCGCACGGCGCGCCGCCTGGGCTTCGCCACCGTGGCGGTGTACTCCGAGGCCGACCGCCACAGCCCGCACGTCGCGTTCGCCGACCGCGCCGTGCGTATCGGCGACGCCGCGCCGCGCGCGTCGTACCTGAACATCGCGGCCATCGTCGAGGCCGCGCGCAGCAGCGGCGCGGACGCGGTGCACCCCGGCTATGGCTTCCTGGCCGAGAACGCCGAATTCGCCGAAGCGGTGGCGCAGGCCGGCCTGGTCTTCGTCGGCCCCCCGGCCACGGCCATCCGCGCCATGGGCAACAAGGCCGAGGCCAAGCGCCTGATGCTGGCCGCCGACATGCCCTGCATCCCCGGCTACCAGGGCGAGGCGCAGGACGACGCCGCGCTGCTGCACGCCGCGGCGCAGATCGGCTTCCCGCTGATGGTGAAGGCCGCGGCCGGCGGCGGCGGGCGCGGCATGCGCCTGGTGCACGAGGCGCAGGCCTTGCCGGGCGCGCTGGCCAGCGCGCGTTCCGAAGCCGGCACCGCCTTTGGTTCCGACGAGCTGATCCTGGAGCGCGCGGTGATCGCGCCGCGCCACGTGGAGATCCAGGTCTTTGCCGATACGCAGGGCAAGGTGATCCACCTCGGCGAGCGTGACTGCTCGGTGCAGCGCCGCCACCAGAAGGTGGTGGAAGAGGCGCCGTCGCCGGCGGTGTCGCCGGCGCTGCGCGCGCGCATGGGCGAGGCCGCGGTGCGCGCCGCCCAGGCCATCGGCTACGTGGGCGCGGGCACCATGGAGTTCCTGCTCGACGGCGACGGCAATTTCTATTTCATGGAGATGAACACGCGCCTGCAGGTCGAGCATGCCGTGACCGAGGCCATCACCGGTTTCGACCTGGTCGAGTGGCAGCTGCGCGTGGCGGCCGGCGAGCCGCTGCCGGTGACGCAACAGCAGGTGGCGCTGCAAGGCCATGCGATCGAGGTGCGGCTGACCGCCGAAGACGTGGCCGCCGGCTTCCTGCCGCAGGGCGGTCCGGTGCTGCGCTGGCGCGTGCCGGGCGCCGCGCACGACGTGCGCGTGGATCACGCGCTGCAGGAGGGCGGCGAGATTCCGGTCCACTACGACTCGATGGTGGCCAAGCTGGTGGCGCATGGCGCCACCCGCGAGGAGGCGCGCCGCAAGCTGCTGCGCGCGGTCGAGCAGACCGTGCTGCTGGGCGTGGCCAGCAACCAGGGCTTCCTGGCCGATTGCCTGGCGCACGGGGCCTTTGCCGGCAATGACGTGCATACCGGTTTCGTCGATACGCATATGCAGGCTGCGTTGGGGGCGCCGTCTCCCGGGCTCCCGCAGCTTGCCTGCGCGGCGCTGGCTGCCACGGGCCTGTTGGCCGCCGCGGCGCGCCCGGGCCTGGTGGCGCCCGCCTTCAGCCTCGGCCTGCAGGCCGGCGCGCAATCATGGCGCGTGGATGTGCGTGCCGCCGCCGACGGCTGGCAAGTGACCCTGCGCGAAGGCGACGATGGCGCGCCGCAGAGCGTCGCCACCCGCGTGCTGCGGGCGGACGCCGGCGACGGCAGCGCGCTGGTGGAATGCAATGGCGCGGCCCTGCCGCTGGTCTTCGCCAGCGAGGCCGATACCCTGCATCTGTTCAGCGCCGGGCGCGCCTGGCGCTTTGCCCGGCTGGACCCGCGCCAGAAAAAACGCAAGCCCGGCAGCGCCGAGAGCGCCGGTGAACTGCTGGCGCCGCTGACCGCGCGCATCGTGGCGGTGAAGGCCGCCGCCGGCGAGCCGGTGCGGGCCGGCCAGGTGCTGGTGGTGCTGGAGGCCATGAAGATGGAGCACGCCATCGTCGCGCCGTTCGACGGCGTGCTGACTGAGCTTCATGCGCGCGAAGGCGGGCAGGCCCGCGCCGGCGCGTTGCTGGCCCGGGTCGAAGCGCAAGCCGGCGCAGGGGAGAAGGCATGAGCAGGATCTTCGGTACTTCGCGCGCGGTGAGCACCGTGAGGATTGGCGGCGCATCGGGCTTCTGGGGCGATTCGGCCATCGCCACGCCGCAACTGCTGGCCGTGCCCGGCCTGCAATACCTGGTCTACGACTACCTCGCCGAGACCACCATGTCCATCCTGGCGCGCGCCCGCGCCAAGGACCCGGCACTGGGCTATGCCACCGATTTCGTGCAGGCCGCGATGGCGCCGCACCTCGGCCAGATTCTCTCGCGCGGCATCCGCGTGATCGCCAACGCCGGCGGCCTCAACCCGCACGCTTGCCGCGCGGCCTTGCTGGGGGCCGCGGCAAAGCAGGGGCTGGCACTCAAGGTCGCCGTGGTGAGCGGCGATGACGTGCTGGGCAGCTTCGAGGGCTGGCGCGCCCAGGGGCTGACCGATCTCTATACCGGCGCGGCGCCGCCCGCGGAACTGCTGTCGGCCAACGCCTATACCGGCGCGCAGGGCATTGCGCGCGCGCTGGCCATGGGCGCCGACATCGTCATTGCCGGGCGCTGCGTGGACAGCGCGGTGGTGGTCGGCGCGCTGGCGCACGAATTCGGCTGGCAATGGCATGACTGGGACCGCCTGGCCGCCGGCACGCTGGCCGGGCATGTGATCGAATGCGGGGCGCAGGCCACCGGCGGCCTGTTTACCGACTGGCAGCGCGTGCCAGACTGGGACCGCATCGGCTACCCGGTGATCGACTGCGCCGAGGACGGCAGCTTCGTGCTCTCCAAGCCGGAAGGCACCGGCGGTCTGGTCGATCCCGCCGCCGTGGCCGAACAGGTGCTGTATGAAGTGGGCGATCCCGCCAACTACCTGATGCCGGATGTCACCTGCGATTTCCGCATGGTGCGCACGGAGCTGCTGGCGCCGGGGCAGGTGCGCGTGCATGGCGCGCGCGGCCGCGCGCCCGGCGCGCACTACAAGGCCAACGGCACCTGGCAGGACGGCTACCAGCTCAGCCTGATGATGGCCATCCGCGGCATCGACGCGCCCGCCAAGGCTCGCCGCACCGCCGATGCGCTGCTGGCCCGCACGCGCGCCATGCTGGCCGAGAGCGGCTTGCCCGATTACACCGAGACCGTGGTCGAGCTGCTCGGCTGCGAGTCGCAATATGGCCCGCATGCGCGCGCGCTGCCTACGCGCGAAGTGGTGCTGCGCATCGGCGCGCGCCATGCGCAGGCCAGGGCGCTGCGCTTCCTGCAGCGCGAATGCTCGTCGGCCGGCACCTCGATGGCGGCCGGCACCCGTTCGTCGTTCGCGGGGCGCGTGGACATCCAGCCGGTGGTGAAGGTGTTTTCCTTCCTGGTGCGCAAGTCGGAGGTGCCGGTGCGGGTGGAGCTCGACGGCAGCGCAGAGATGCTCGCCTGCGCCGCCGTGGCGGGTGACCTGCCGCCCGCGGCACCGCTGTCGGCCGCGATGGCGCCGGCCATGCCCGCGGGCCCGCGCGCGACCGTGCCGCTGGTCAGGCTGGCCTTCGCGCGCAGCGGCGACAAGGGCGACGACGAAAACATCGGCGTGATCGCCCGCCGGCCGGATTTCCTGCCGTTGCTGCGCGAACAGCTGACGGCCGACGCCGTGCGCGCGTACTTCGCGCACCTGGTCGAGGGCGAGGTCGAGCGCTTCGAGGTGCCGGGCCTGCATGCGCTCAACTTCCTGATGCACCGCGCGCTGGGCGGCGGCGGCGTGGCCAGCCTGCGCTCGGACCCGCTCGGCAAGAGCTATGCGCAGATGCTGCTCGATTTTCCGCTGACGGTGCCGCAGGGCTGGGCGTAGACCCGGGGCTGCCATTGCATAACACCGGCCGCCAGCCACCCGATGTCCAAGGCGCCGGCCCTATCCTGACGGAGGAGACATGAACAAGACGAAGACGAACCGGGGCCGCAGCCAGTGGCTGCAAGCCTGCCTGCTCGCGGCAGCGCTGGCTTGCGGCATTTCCGGCGCGGCGCAGGCCGATGCGCCTTACCCGGCCAAGCCCGTGCGGGTGGTGGTGCCCTACACCCCGGGTGGCGTGTCCGACGCGGTGACGCGGCTGGTCATGCAGAAGCTGGCCGAACGCATCGGCCAGCCGGTGGTGGTGGAAAACCGCCCCGGCGCCAACGGCATGATCGGCTCCGACAATGTCGCCAAGTCCGCGCCGGACGGCTACTCGCTGCTGGTGGTGGTGGCCGCCCACGCCATCAATCCCAGCCTGTATCCCAAGATGACCTACGACCCGGTCAGGGACCTGACCGGCGTGAGCCAGATCGGCCGCATCCCGCTGCTGCTGGTCTCCAGCGCGCAGCTGCCGCCCGGCAGCGTGAAGGAGCTCGTCAGCTGGGGCAAGGCGCATCCCGACAAGATGACCTTCGCCTCCAGCGGCAATGGCTCGGGCGCGCACCTCGCGGGCGAGCTGTTCTCGCAGGCCGTGGGCATGAAGATGACGCACGTGCCCTACAAGGGTGTCTCGCCGGCCTTGCCGGACCTGTTTTCCGGCCAGGTGGCGATGATCTTCGACTCGGTGCAGACCATGATGCCGCAGGTCAAGGCCGGCAAGCTCAAGGCCCTGGCTATCACCAGCCCGACGCGCTGGAGCGCCGCGCCCGACGTGCCGACCATGGCCGAGGCCGGCTATCCGGCGGTGACCGCCAGCAGCTGGATCGGCCTGATCGCGCCGGCGAAGACGCCGAAGGACGTGCTGGCGAAACTGTCCGGCGACATGGATGCCGTGCTGCACCAGCCCGACGTGAAGGCGCGCCTGATCGAATACGGCATCGACCCGGTGGGAGGAACCCCCGAGCAGTTCCAGGGATTCATCAGGGAAGAGTCGGTCCGGTGGGGCGCGGTGGTGAAGAAGGGAGGGATCAAGGTGGAGTGAAGGGGGATTCGCTCCCTTCACCCCTGTCCTAGCCGATCAGCTTGAGCAAGGCGGGCACGGTCAGCACGGCGGTGTAGTAGCCCATGAACTGCACGCCGGTGTTGAATCCGATCGCCCTGGAGAGCAGCCCGCCCAGCAGTCCCATGGTCAGGATGACCAGCAGGCCGAGGAACTGGCCTTCCCACACGCTGATCACCAGGATCAGGCCGACGAAGGTGGCGATGATGGCTTCGTGCGACACCTTGCGCGAGACGAACAGGGCGGCGCGGCGGGCATGGTTCATGGCGAACGGGTAGGACACCAGCGCGGCGAGCAGGACGGCGAGCAAGCCATAGCCGAGGAATTCCCCGTGGCTCAGGAGGTTGTGCAAGTTGTGCGTCTGGCCGGAGCCTGCATCCACGGTATACACCGGGGGCGCATTGAACAGCGGTGCGGCAGGGCCGGCGGCAACAGGGCTGAGCGGCAGGCCAAAGGCGATGAGGGGAATCAGGGCCTCGGCGATGTAGGTGGCTTCCGTCACGCCGTTGCGGGCGCTGAGCACGGTGGTCAGCCGGTGATAGGCGTGCCTGATCCTTGCGCCCACGAGTTCTCCCAGCACCACCGTCATGGCCACGGGGCTGAAGACGAACGTCGCGCTGGACACGGTGGCCGTGGCCACGGTCCATTTCACCTGGCTGCGGTCCAGTACCTTGAGCGGATTCGGGAAATAGCCGGACCATCCCTTGACATCGGGCGCGAGGGCGAAGGTGCGCACGCGGTCGCGCTGCATGCGCGGCCGGTCCACCGGAGAGATGACCGAGAAGAGATCGGCGACGAGCGGGCCGATCGCGATGCCCAGGAAGTAGCTGATGCTCAGCTTGACGCCGAATTTCGCGGTCAGCGTCTGCAGCGCCACGATGACGACGACGAAGGGAACCAGCGTCGCGACGGAGGCCCACCGGCCGGCGGAGCTGTAGGCGATGACCGCCGCGGCGGCCACGAAGATCCATGGCGCGGCCTTGGTGATGGCCGCGCCGAACGGCGCGAGCAGGACGGCGAACAGCACCGCCAGCGGCACCGCGATAAAGGCCGCGATGATGGCGCCCGAGATCATCTTGCGCAGCGCGATGTGTGGCACGCCGAGGTTGCGCAGGTGGTTGGCATCCTGCAGCAGCGGCGTGGCCATGGTGTCGCCGGGGATGCCGAGCAGCGCGGTCGGGATGGCATGGGTCATGTGCTTTGCGACGGCGCCGGCAAGGAAGAACGTAAACACGCCCTCGGGCGGCACGCCCAGCAGCACGACCAGCAGCGTMAGCGGTGCCAGCGTGGTGGTCTCGTCGGTGCCTGAGATCAGGCCGATCGCGGCGAAGACGATGGCGCCTGCCAGTCCCATGCCGGTGGCAATGAGGATGTGGGTAAGAAGTGCGGATTCGATCATGATGAACCTTCGATGTCCTTGGGCGGGGGGTCAGGCCAGTGTGGAACGCGCACTGACGGGCCGGGCGGGCGCGGTGCTGTCCTGCGCGGCGTGCGGGGCCGTGGCGCGGCGTTCGCGCGAGGCGAAGAGCTCGTAGAGTTGCAGTTCCTTCAGTTCCTGCACCACGGCCGGCGGCAGGTCCGCGACCGAGCCGAGGCCGCCGGTTTCTTCCTCGAGCTTGTCGAGCACTTCCTCGCGCCAGGCCGGGGCGTGCGCTGCGCCGGGTCCGCCCGCCGCGTCCTCGATCACTTCGCGTTTCGGCCGGAACACCAGCGCGCAGATGACGCCCGCCAGCAGGCAACCGGCAAGGCCGGCCAGCATGGCATAGGCGCGCGCCAGTTCCGGCGATCGGACCAGCCCGGCGAGAATGCGGCTTGCGATCAGGAACCCGGTCAGGCTGACCACCGCTCCGATCGCGATCGACCACGCAAGGTGGCGGGTATCGGCGGTATCGCCCCAGACTTCGACCAGGCGCCGCGCCGGCGCCGCTTCCTGTTTGTTCATTGGCTTGTCTCCGGAATATGGCTGGCACCGAGGCGCGCTGGCGCGTCGCTGGCAGCTCTGTTTATTGTTTGTCCCCTGGTCCGGTGCGGGCCGTATCGAGCCACATCGGGCCACATCGGGCCATATCGGGGTGGATGCCGGCCCGCCTGCCGCGCGCTTACCTGCCCCTCAGTTCGGCCAGCAGCGCGACGGCCCGGTCGGTGCGCACGTCTTTTTCGTCGGCCATCCGCTTGGCGATGCTGTCTGCCTCCGCGCCGACCGCGCCCGCCACCAGCGCGATATTGCGTGCGTGCAGGGCCATGTGGCCGCGCTGGATGCCTTCGGTGGCGAGCGCCCGCAGCGCGCCGAGATTTTGCGCCAGGCCCACCGCGACGGCGGTCTCGCCCAGTTCCTGGGCTGAGCGCGCGCCAAGGATCTTCAGGGCCAGGCGCGCGAGGGGATGCGTCCTGGTGGCGCCGCCGACCAGTCCCACCGGCATCGGCATCTCGATCGTGCCGACCAGGGCGCCGGCCGTGTCTTTCTCCCAGTGCGTCAGGGACGTGTAGCGGCCGCCGCGGCAGGCGTAGGCATGGGCGCCGGCCTCGACCGCGCGCCAGTCGTTGCCGGTGGCCACGATCACGGGATCGATGCCGTTCATGATCCCCTTGTTGTGCGTGGCGGCCCGGTAGGGGTCGATGGCGGCGAAGGTGCAGGCGTCGATCACGCCTTCGATGATCTCGGCGCCGCTGCGCTCCTTCGTGGCGAGCACCTCTGGCGTCAGCCGCACCCGGCCGCGCGCCAGCCGGAGGTCGGCCAGGTTGGAGAGGATGCGCAGCCGCACGGAGCCGCCCGTGATCGTCTCCACCAGCGGCGATACGGCTTCGGCCATGGTATTCACGGTATTGGCGCCCATGGCGTCGCGCACGTCCACGATCAGGTGCATCACGATCATCGCGCCCCGCGGGGTGTCGGGGAAGACGTGGACCTCGATGTCCTTGCAGCCGCCGCCGAGGCCGATCAGCACCTTGTCGCGGCTGTTGGCCACTTCGAGGATCGCGTCCCGATGCCTGAGCAGTGCCTGCCGGGCGCCGTAGGGATCGGTGATGCCGAGGACCTGCACCTGCGCCCGCATGAGCGGACCGGTGCTGGAAGTCTCGAAGCCGCCGCATTCGCGGGCGAGCTTTGCCATGTAGGACGCCGCGGCAATCACCGACGGCTCTTCCACCGCCATCGGCACCAGCACGTCCCGGCCGTTGATGCGGAAATAGCCGGCCACGCCGAAGGGCAGCTCGAACGTGCCGATCACGTTTTCGATCATGCCGTCGGCCCGCTCGGCGCCAAGGGCGCCTGCCTCGGCGACCAGCCGGATTTCGTCGTCGGTCAGGGCGGCGGCCCCCCCAATATATTGCAGGCGCTGCGCCGGCGTCATGGCGCGAAAGTTGGGCAGGCGGGAATCGGTCACCATCGGTGTCTCCGTGAGTGGTATAGGAATGGAGACAGTCTAGGTGTACTGTACCAGTGCAAAAAGGTACAGTTTGGCGGGACAGTTGTCGCCACCCAGATATCGAATCGCCGACCGGAATGTGGAGTACAAGCCCGTGACCAAGCCCAGATCGCCATCGATCGCCACCACGCTGGCGGATTCCATCGAACGCCAGATCGTCGAAGGCGCCTACCGCGTCGGCGACAAGCTGCCCTCGCTGCGGGAGCTGGCGCAACTGCACCGCTACAGCAAGAACACAGTGGTTGCCGCGTTCGAGATCCTGGTCGGGCGCGCGCTGGTCGAGCCGCGGCGCGGTGCCGGCTACTTCGTGCTCGACAGGCCGGTGAAGGCGCGGCAGGACGAAGAGGCCGGCTCGTTCCGGCGCGCGCTGGACATCGTGTGGCTGATGCGCGAGCAATTGAAGAGCAGTCCCGACGTGCTGGCGGTCGGGGACGGATTCCCGCCGGTGGCGTGGCTGTCGGAGGCGCGGCTGGACAAGTACCACCACAAGGTCGTGCGCACGGGGCTGGGGGCGCTGTTCCGGTACGGCAACCGTTTCGGGTACGGTCCGCTGCGCGACCATCTGGTGCGCAAGCTGGGCGACCTGGGCATCGGCGCCGACCCCCGGCAGATCGTGCTGACGCATGGCGCCAATGACGCGATCGACCTGGTGATCCGCTACTTCCTGCCGGCGGGCGCCACCGTCCTGGTCGACGATCCCGGCTACTATCCCTTGTTCGGCAAGCTCAAGCTGGCCGGCGCCAGGATCATCGGCGTGCCGCGCCTTGCCGATGGCCCCGACCTCGAGGCCCTGGAGCAACTGCTGGTCCAGGAGCGGCCGCGCCTGTTCTTCACCCAGTCCGTGGCGCACAACCCGACCGGATCGGACCTCTCGGCCGCCAAGGCCTACCGCGTGCTGCAGCTCGCGCAGCGGTTCAACCTCCTGCTGGTGGAAGACGACGCGCTGGCGGACTTCAAGCCAACCACGCTGCCCCGCCTGGCGGCACTGGACCAGCTGGAGCGGACAATCTATATCGGCAGCTTCTCGAAGTCCTTCTCCGCGGCGCTGCGCGTGGGCTTCATTGCCTGCGGCGCCGACCTGGCCAGCGATCTTGCCGATCTCAAGGCGCTGATCCACGTGAGCAGCTCGGAGTATTGCGAGCGCACCGTCGACGTGATCCTGAGCGAAGGCCACTACCAGCGCTACATCACCAGGCTGAGATCCCGCCTGGCCGAAGCTACCGCCAGGGCCCTGTCCTTGTTCGACAGGCTGGATGCGCGCATCTTCGCGCGGACCGAGCAGAGCCTGTACCTCTGGGGTGCATTGCCGCAGGTGGACGACTCGCTGGTCCTGGCCGAGCAGCTTCTCGCGCAGAAGGTCATGATCGCCCCCGGGCGCGTCTTCCGCGTCGACTCCGAAGCCACCTCGCCGTGGTCACGCTTCAATGTCGGCGCCGTGCTGGACCCGAGGTTCGAAGCGGCGGTACGTGGCACGCTGGGCCGCTCGCGCGGCGCGTGACCGGCGCGCCCGGGCACGCTGCGCGGCGGGCAGCGCTGGCCGCGTCAGGGCTGCTGTTCTCGCGGATCGAAATCCAGTTCGATCCGCGCGCCGTTGGGATCGTGCAGGAATAGTTGCCAGATGCCGGAGCCGGCCTGCCGCCCGAGGCTGAACGGAATATCCAGCCGCCGCAGATGATTCACGAAGTGGGGGAGGTCGGTCGCACTGAATGCCATGTGGTCGAGCACCCCGGCCGCGGGCTTGGGCATCGTATCGGTGACGACAAGATGAACGATGGGAGCGCCGCCGGCGTACAGCCACGCCCCGGGGAAGGCAAACGGCGGGCGCGCGCCGGTCTCGAAGCCCAGCACCTCGCGATAGAAGCTGACGCTGTCTTCGAGCGCGGACGTCAGCACGGTGAAATGGTTCATCCCGGCAATCGGCATGCCTTGCTCCTTTGGCGGAAGCGGTCCGCTCCCTGATTGATACGGCGTGGGGAAGTCCCAGTCTAGGCGTTCCCGCAAGCGCGGCGCAAGCACGCCGCACGCCGAAGTATCATGCATGATATATTCTGTTCGCGTCAATGTCCGGGCGTGAAGCGGGGCCGCGCCTGGCTCGCAGCGGCAGGGATATCCGGCGTTGACGCGTCTCGCGCACCACCAACAAAGAACGCCGTAAGGCAAAGGACGTCTCGATGAAGTACATCAGCCATGGCCCCGGAACCGGGGCGGATACCTTAGTGTTGAAGCAAGCCGATGCCCCGCGGCCGGCCGCCCGTGAAGTCCTGATCCGGGTTGCGTTTGCCGGGGTCAACCGGCCCGACGTGCTGCAGCGGCTTGGTCTCTACAACCCGCCGCCGTCGGCATGTCCTTACCTGGGCCTCGAGGTCTCGGGCACGGTAGTGCAGGTTGGCGAAGCGGTGACGAAATGGAAGGTCGGCGACAAGGTCTGCGCCCTGACCCATGGCGGCGGATACGCCGAGTTCTGCGCGGCCGACGAGCGGCATTGCCTGCCGGTGCCCGCGGGGCTGACGCTGCAGCAGGCCGCGGCGCTGCCCGAGAACTACATCACGGTCTGGGCCAACCTGTTCGCCGGCAAGCTGGTCTCGGCCGGCAAGTCCATCCTGATTCACGGCGGCAGCAGCGGCATCGGCATCACCGCCATCCAGCTTGCCCGCGAGGTTGGCGCCGACGTCGCGGTGACCGCCGGCAACGCGCAGAAGCTGGCGATCTGCCGGCAGCACGGCGCGTCGCACCTGATCAATTATCGCGAGCAGGACTTCAACGACGTCGTGGCCGAGGTGACCGGTGGCCGGGGTGTCGACGTGGTCCTGGACATGGTCGGCGGGCGCTATATCGAGAAGAACCTGCGTGCGCTGGCGCTGGACGGCGCGCTGGTCCAGATCGCATTCCTGGAGGGCAGCCGGGTGGAGATCGACCTGCTGCCGGTCATGCTGAAGCGGCTCAACATGACCGGCTCCACGCTGCGGGCGCGCACGCCTGAGAACAAGGCCGAACTGATCGAGGGCCTGCGCAGCGCGTTCTGGCCGGTGCTGGAGCAGGGCCGGTGCCTGCCGCTTATCCACGCCATCATGCCGCTTGCCGACGCGGGCAAGGCGCACGCGCTGATGGAGTCGAGCACGCACGCCGGCAAGATCCTGCTCGAAGTGAGCCAGGCGGGCGGTCAGGACTGAGGCTGGCCGCAGGCGCGCCGGGCCGTCCCGCCGGCGCGCCTTGCGCCGCGCAGGCGACCGGCGCGCGCCGTACGTCGTGACAGACGGCGAACTGATCACCGGGCAGGACCCGGCGTCGGCCCTGGCCGTCGCCGCCGCGCTGATGGACCGGCTGAAGTAGGCCGGCGCATTTCCGCGGGCATGGCCGCGGTCACGCGCGGCCGGACACGGAATCGCCGAGCTGCGCGCCGACGTAGTCGAGGAACGCCGTGATGCGCGAGGAGAGCAGGGTGTTGCGGTAGTAGACCGCATGGATGGGCTGTCGAACCTCCACGGTGTCCTGCATCAGTACCTGGACCAGGTCTCCCCGCGACCGGCTGGCCTGGGTCATAAAGTCGGCCAGGCAGGCAATGCCCTCCCCGGCGAGGGCCAGCTTGAGCAAGGTCTCGCCGCTGGATGCGCGCACGCTGGGTTCGATGCGCAGGGCCTCGCCGAGTTCGTGTCGCAATGGCCACTGGTTCAGCGTGTCGGGCTGGGTAAAGCCAAGCAGGCTGTGGCCCTGGAGCGCCGCCACCTCGCGCGGCGTGCCGCGTGCCTTGAGGTACGCGGGGCTTGCCACCAGCCGCAGGCGGCTATTGCACAGGGGGCGCGCGTGCAGGGTCGAATCGCGCAGCATGCCGATGCGGATGGCGACGTCCGTGCGCTGCTCCAGCAGGTCGATGATGTGCTCGCTGGTGTGCAGGTCCAGTTCGATCTCCGGGTAGCGCGCGCGGAAGCCGCCGATCAGGGGCACGATCACATGATGCATGAACGGCGTTGCCGCGTTGATCCGCAGCTTCCCGGCCGGTGTGCGGCGCTGCGTCGCCATCTGGTCCTCGGCGGACTCGACGGCCTCCAGTATCCGCCGCGCGTGGGCCAGGAACGTCCCGCCTTCTTCGGTCAGCTCCAGCCGGCGCGTGGTACGCCGCAAGAGCGTGGTTTCCAGTTTCTCTTCGAGCCGTGTAAGCGAGCGGCTGACCGCGGAGACGGTCTGCTGCAGTTGCTCGGCGGCCGCGGTGATGGAGCCTGTATCCACCACGATGGTGAAGGTGAGGAGTTCGTCCAGGGTGGTCTTCATGGCTGCGGTCTTGCCCAGGCGGCTGATGATATTGGCGGATGGCCGACATGCCCGGCGCAATTGGCGCGGGGCGGGGTCTGCCGCCGCAAGCCGGAGGGCTTGCGCGGCTGGAGTATCGCGCCTCCCCGCGTGCGGGAAAAACCCGTCCGGAGTCAGAAGATATTTGCCTGGAGGGCAACAATGGCGGCCGGCCCGGCCAAGGGCGGCCAATCGGGATCAGCGCGTGGCTGCGGGCGGGGACGGGTTTGCGTCTTCCGGCGATGCCCTGCCGTGCAACCGGTTCACCACCTGGGTAGCGGGGGACGAGAAATCGGGCGCACGGGCGTGCGCGCCCCGGGAGATCAGACAGGCTCTTCTTCGCGCGATGCCATCCATTCGAGCAGAACGGTCTTGCCCCACTGGATATCGTCCCGAATGGCCGCCGAGGCAGTCTTGGCGTCGCGCCTGGCGAGGCCGTCGAGCACGCGGTAGTGCGGATGCTCCTCGAGGCTCTCGCGGCTGGCCTGCAGTTCCGTATGGAAGATATGCAGCAGGGGACCCATCCGCACCCACATGCTCTCGACGACCGCGAACAGGTTCGGCAGGTGGGCCGCGGCAAGCAGCTCGAAGTGGAACTTGCGGTTCTGGCTCGCCGCTTCGCGCGGGCTGGTCGACACGGCCTTGATAAAGGCTTCGTGCGTCTTGCGCAGGCGGGCGATCTCTTGCGGGGTGATGCGCAGCGCGGCGGCCTCCGCGGCGGCGCCTTCGAGCAGCGTGCGCATCAGCTGGATCTCCGAGACCGTGCCGGGGTCGAGCTCGGGCACGGTGATCGAGGTTGCCGCGGTCATCTCCAGGGCCTGCTCGCTCACCAGCCTGAAGATCGCCTCGCGCACGGGGGTGGTGCTCGTTCCCAGCGACTGTGCCAGTTCCGCCACGCGCAATCGCTCGCCCGGCACGTACTTGCCGCTCATCAATGCGGACCGAATCTGGTCGTAGACGCGTGACGACAGATTGCTCTTCTCCACGCGCGCGAGTTCTTTCATGACAGCTTGCCTCGGTAAGGAATGTTCAGGAACACATCATATATGATATGCAACGCCGGCCCGCCCGTCATCCCGCGCCACGTTCCCCGCTTCCCACGCTTTCCTCGCCTGCCGGCATGCCCAGCAGGTAATCCACCAGCAGGTCGATCTGCGCCGTCACCATGTGCTCGCCGAGATGGATGCGGCACCCGCGCGCCTTCGCCGCGAGCAGCAAGCGCGTCTGTGCCGGCTGCATGATGACTTCGGCCACGATGCTGTGCGCTCCCAGCGTGGCAGGATCGAGCGGCAGGGGATCGTCGGGCTTGAGGCCGAGCGAGGTGCCGTTGACGACCAGATCCCATTGGCCGGCCGGGCTCGCCGCGGAGGCGACGGGCGCGCCGGGCCGCTTCGCCTTCAGTTGCGCCACCAGGCTGTCGGCCTTGTCGCGCGAGCGGTTGACGATGGTCAGTTGCGCGACGCCTGCATCGAGCAAGGCGGCGGCAACCGCGGTGGCGGCGCCGCCCGCGCCCAGCAGCAGCGCTCGCTTGCCCGCCGCATCGATCCCCTCCGCGCGCATGCCCGCGACGAAGCCCACGCCGTCGAACATCCTGCCGACGAAGCGGCCATCGGGCGTGCGCCGCGCCACATTGCACACGCCCAGGTCCGCGGCGACGCCTTCGAGTTCATCGCAGAGCCGGGCCATCTGTTGCTTGTGCGGCACCGTGACGATCACGCCGGCCAGGTTCTCCACCTGGCGCAGGCCCGCCAGCGCGCCGGGCAGTTGCTCTGGCGAGATCTGCCATGGCACGAGCACCGCGTTCAGCCCCAGGGCGGCGGCGCGTGCATTGAAGAAGGCAGGCGTGCGCACGTGGTGCGTGGGGTAGGCGAGGATGACGACGACCCGCGTGCGGCCGTCGATCGGCGTCACGGGGGGCTTGGTTGTTTCCGGCATGGTGCGGTGCTCCTGAAGAATCGAAAAAGGCTGTGAAGGCAGGGTTGCGGTGACGGCGGCGGAAAAAAGCTTCTTGCCACGCGTCGATAATGATGTAGCATATATCCTATATCATGTATTTGGAAGGGCGCGGCACCGATCGGATCGGCCGGGCGGCGCCCTCCGGCACACAGCAGCAGGCCGGCACCTGGCAGGCCGGCGCTATCCAAGGAGGAGAGAACGTGCAAGCGGTATTTGGCTCGCCCGGACGTTACGTCCAGGGCGTGGGAGCGTTGGATTTGCTGGGCGCGCATGTGGCCCGGCTCGGCGGCGACGCCGTGCTGGTCGCGGACCGCTGGGTGATGGAAATGATCGGCGAGCGGGTCGGGCGGCAATGCAGTGCCGCCGCGGTGGCGCTGCGCCGCGTCAGCTTCGACCAGGGACTGACCCCGCAACTGGTCGCCCGCCTGGTGGACGAACTCGGCGCCAGCGCGCCGGCGGTGGTCATTGCCGCCGGCGGCGGGCGCGGCATCGACGCGGGCAAGGCGCTGGCGGATCACTACCGGGTGCCGGTGGTCACGGTGCCGACCGTTGCCTCCAACGATGCCCCGACCAGCAAGAACTACGTCCTGTACGACGAGCATCACCGCCTGCTGGCGGTCAGGCATCTGCCCTACAGCCCGGCCTGCGTCATCGCCGACACCGCGCTGATCTCGCAGGCCCCGGCAGCGATGCTGCTGGCGGGCATCGGCGACGCCATCTCCAAATCGTTCGAGGCGGCGCAATGCGCGGCCGCGCCACAGGGCGTGAACATGTTCGGCACCCGGCCCCTGCTGTCGGCCGCGGCGCTTGCGCGCGAATGCCACCGCGTGCTGATGGCCGATGCGCAGGCCGCGCTGGCGGTTGCCGGCACGGGCAGGCCGGATGCCGCGTTCGAGCGGGTAGTGGAGGCCACCATCCTGATGTCCGGCCTGGGTTTCGAGAGCGGCGGCCTGTCGATCGCGCACGCCCTGACGCGCGGGCTCTCCACGCTGCGCCAGGCGCAGCGGGCCCCGCACGGGCTGCAGGTGGCATATGGCCTGCTGGTCCAGCTGGAGCTGGAGCGGCGCCAGGACGACGCGCGCGCGGAGGTCGAGGCGCTCTATCGCCGTATCGGCTTGCCCCTGCGCCTGGCGGATCTCGGGCTGACCGACGCCTCGCGCGAGGAACTCGAATCCGCCGCCGCGCTGTCGCTTGCCGCCCCGCACATGAAGAATTTCTCGCGCGAGCTGGACGCAGCCGCCATCGCGGATGCGATGCGGCAGGTGGATGCGCGCGCTGTACAGACCCCACGATAAGCCGGAGACAACATGAATCTGAAGGACGCCGCATTGATGCGCACGCATGCGTACATCGATGGCGAATGGGCCCAGGCCGACGATGGCGCACGGTTCCCCGTGACCAATCCCGCGAACGGCGCGCGCATTGCCGAAGTGCCCGACATGGGCGAGGCGGAAACGCTGCGCGCGATCGCCGCCGCCGAGCGCGCGCAGGTGGCCTGGCGCGCCACCACCGCAAAGCACCGGGCCGACTGCCTGCGCCGCTGGTACGACCTGATCCGTTTGCACCAGGCGGATCTCGCTGCCTTGATGACCGCGGAGCAGGGCAAGCCGCTGGCCGAAGCCGAGGGGGAAGTCGTCTATGGCGCCTCCTTCGTCGAGTGGTTCGCGGAAGAAGCCACGCGCACCTACGGGGAGCTGATCCCGGCGCCGGCCGGCGACCGCCGGCTGATCGTGATCAAGCAGCCGGTGGGTGTGGTCGCCGCGCTCACGCCCTGGAATTTCCCGGTGGCCATGGCCACGCGGAAAGTGGCGCCGGCCCTGGCGGCAGGCTGCACGGTGGTGCTCAAGCCTGCTTCCGAGACACCGCTGTGCGCGCTGGCGCTGGCCGAGCTCGCCCGCCGCGCCGGCGTGCCGCCCGGGGTATTCAACGTCGTGACGAGCGCGCGGGCCGCGGTGGTCGGCGCGGTGCTGGCGCGCAGCCCCGTGGTGCGCAAGCTCTCCTTTACCGGCTCCACGCGCGTCGGCCGGCTGCTGATGGAACAGTCCGCCGCCAATATCAAGAAGCTGTCGCTCGAGCTAGGCGGCAACGCGCCGTTCATCGTCTTCGAAGATGCCGACCTCGACGCCGCGGTGCGGGGCGCGATGGTCTCCAAGTACCGCAACGCGGGGCAGACCTGCGTCTGCGCCAACCGTATGTTCGTGCATGCCGCCGTCTACGACGAGTTCGCGCGCCGCCTGGGCGAAGCCGTGGCGGCGCTGAAGGTCGGCGACGGCAGCGAGCCCGGCATCACCGTGGGGCCGCTCATCAACGCGCGCGCCGCCGGCCGCGTGCACGCCATGGTGGAAGACGCGGCCGCCCGGGGTGCCCGGATACTGGCTGGCGGCAAGCGCCCGGATGCGGGCAGCGCATTCTATGCGCCCACCATAGTCGGCGACGTCACGCCGGCGATGGAGCTCGGGCGCGAAGAGATCTTCGGGCCGGTGGCGCCGCTGCTGCGCTTCGAATCCGACGAGCAGGTGGTGCGGATGGCCAACGACACGCCGTTCGGCCTCGCCGGCTATTTCTACACACGCGACCTGAGCCGCGTGTGGCGCGTCGCCGAGGCGCTGGAATGCGGCATGGTCGGCATCAACGAAGGCTTGATTTCCACCGCGGTCGCCCCCTTCGGCGGCGTGAAGGAATCCGGCCTGGGCAGGGAAGGCGCCCGGCAGGGTATCGAAGACTACCTGGAACCCAAGTACATGTGCATGGGCGGTATTTAAGAGGAGCGTAAGCGATGCATTTTCTTTATCTTTCACAAGAATGCATGATATATCGTGCATCAAAGACAGCCGGAGACGACAGATGAACCACGCCATTGCGCCAGCCAAGCCGGCCGCCACCGAGAGCGCGTTCGCTCCGGGCGCCGGACAGATCGCGCTGCTCAAGGAGCGCGCGACCTTCGTGCGCCTCGAAACCATCAGGCTGATCGAGATCGCCAAGACCGGCCATTACACCTCGGTGTTCTCCGCGGCCGAAACGTTCGCGGCGCTTTACTACGACGTGATGAAGCTGCGCCGGGGCGAACCCGGCTGGCCGATGCGGGACCGCTTCCTGATGGGCAAGGGACACGCCGCGGTGGGCCTGTTCCCGATCCTTGCCGACCTGGATTTCTTCCCCAAGGCCTGGCTCGACGAGTACACGCGGCTGGGCAGCCCGCTGGGCGACCACCCCGACATGCGCAAGGTGCCGGGCATCGATTTCAGCTCGGGCTCGATCGGGCACGCGCTTTCGGCGGGCCTGGGCATGGCGCTGGCCGGACGGCACGCCGGGCTCGACTTCACCACCTTCGTGATGCTGGGCGACGGTGAAATGCAGGAAGGGCAGGTGTGGGAGGCGGCGATGTCCGCCGCGCACCACCGCGCCAACCGCCTGGTCGCCATCGTCGACCGCAACGGCTACCAGCTCGACGGGGCGGTGGACGAGGTGATGGGCATCGAGCCGCTCGACGCCAAGTGGCGCGCGTTCGGCTGGGAAGTCCACGTGGTGGATGGCCATGACGTGGCCGCCCTGACCGCCTTGCTGCGCCAGGTGCGCGCCGATGACGGCCGCACCACGCCGGTGTGCGTGATCGCCAGGACGGTCAAGGGCAAGGGCGTCTCCTACATGGAGACCGAACCCGGATGGCACCTTGGCTATCTGGCTCCCGACGACGCGCGGCGCGCCGTCGAAGAAATTCTCGCAAAGGATCGATAGCATGAACCAGCCACTTTCCAAGGACTCCTGGCAGTACCGGGGCCTGAACGCCATCACGCCCGGCCTCAGCTACCTATCCGACGGCCTGACCGACCTGGTCGAAGCCGGCGCGCCGGTGCTCGCCGGCTCGGCCGACCTGCAATATTCGAACGGGCTGGCCCGCTTCGCGCAGCGCTTCCCCGAGCGCTATATCCAGTTCGGCATCTCCGAGCAGAACATGGTGACCGCGGCGGCGGGCATGGCCAGCGTCGGCTACACGCCGTTCGTCGCGACCTTTGCATCCTTCCTCGCGCTGCTGTGCTGCGAGCAGATCCGCATGGACGTGGCCTATTCGGGCCTGCCGGTCCGCCTGATCGGCCACCACGCCGGTATCTCGCTGGGCTTCTATGGCACGTCGCACCACGCCACCGAAGACCTGGCCATCATGCGCTCGATTGCCGACCTGACCGTAGTGGCGCCTGCGGACGGTCCGCAACTGCGCGCCGCCATCAAGGCCTCGGCCGGCCACGCGCAGCCGATCTACTTCCGCATCGGCCGGGGGCGCGAGCCGCAGGTCTATGAGGACGGCATTGCGTTCGAGTTCGGCAAGGCCATCGAGCACCTCCAGGGCGAGGAGCTCACGCTGATCGCCACCGGCTCGAGCGTGCATCCCGCGCTGGAGGCCGCCAGGCGGCTCAACGCCGCGGGGCACTCGGTCGGGATGATCGACATGGCGACGGTCAAGCCGCTCGACCGCGATGCCGTCATGCGCGCTGCCGCGCGTTCGCGCGTGCTGATGACAGTGGAAGAGCACAACGTGCTCGGCGGCCTCGGCGGCGCGGTGGCGGAAGTCCTGGCCGATGCCGGCGCGGGGGTGCGCCTGGTGCGCCACGGCATCCTCGACGAGTACAGCCTGATCGCACCGCCGACGCATCTCTACGCGCACTACAAGCTCGATGCGAATGGCGTCGAGCAGCTGGCGCGGCAAGTCATCGCGTCATAGGCGGACCCGGCGGCGGCGGACACGGCACCGGCCTGTCCGCCGCGTCGCAGGCATCCGCCTTTGCCAGAACAAGACAGAGTCGATTCGACACAGGAGACAATATGCGTACCCTTATTTCAAGAACCCGGCGCGGGTTCCTGCTGGCGGCTGGCATGGGCGCCGCGCTGGCATGCGCCACGGCCCTTGCCCAGGTCAGGGAAGTGCCGATCGGATTCGTGCTGCCGCTGTCGGGCGGCGCCGCCACCATCGGCAACCAGACCAAGCTGGGCGCGGAGATCGCCGCGGAGCAGATCAACCAGGCGGGCGGCATCCGCTCGCTCGGGGGCGCCAGGCTCAAGCTGATCTTCGCCGACAGCCAGTCGAAGCCCGACGTGGGCGTGGCGGAAACCGAGCGCCTGATCCAGCGCGAGAACGTTCCCCTGATCGTGGGCGCCTACAACAGCGCGGTGACTTTCCCGGCATCCGAGGTCGCGGAGCGCTACAAGGTGTCCTGGCTGGTGACCGGCGCGGTCAAGGACGAGATCACCGAGCGCGGCTTCAAGTACGTATTCCGCCCGAACAACAAGGCCATCTACGACGCGCGCGAGCAGATCGACGCACTGGACCTGCTCAAGAAGGAGACCGGCAACGGGCCCAGGACGATCGGCCTCTTCTACGAAGGCACCGACTGGGGACGCTCGCATGCGGCCAATATCAAGAAGCTGGCCAAGGAGCGCGGCTATGCGATCTCGCTCGATGAATCGTACCCGCCCAACCAGACCGACCTGTCCGCGCAGTTGCTGAAGATCCGCAGCGCGAAGCCGGATGCCCTGATCGTGGTGGCCTATACGCCGGATCACATCCTCTTCACGCGCCAGCTTGCCGAAAGCCGGCTCTATATCCCGTACGGCGTGCACTCGGTGGGCGGCGGTTCGGAAGACCCGAACTTCTATAAGGCGGTGTCGCCCAAGGCCGTCGAGTACATGTTCGTGCAGGATGACTTCCAGGTCGACATCATGCGGGCCGCCAAGGACCCCGTGCTCATCGCCGCGGATGCCAGGTTCAAGGCGGCACTGGGCTACGGCATGAACTCGTATGGCGCCCAGGGCGTGTCCAACGTGTACATCGTCAAGGATGCGCTGGAGCGTGCCGCCTCCGTCGACCGGGAGAAGGTGCGCAATGCGCTCGCGGCCACCGACATCGCCAGCGGGCCGGCGCTTGTCACGGGCTACCAGCGCATCAAGTTCGACGCCCAGGGCCAGAACACCTTTGCCCATGGCGTGATCTCGCAGAACCTGAACGGCGAGCGTCGCACCATCTGGCCGGCGGACAACCGGCTCGCGGGCGTCAAGCCGGTGTGGCCGCTGCCGGCACCCGGCGCGCGCTGAGCCCCCCGCGCAGTCGCACGGTCCGGCGCGGGCGCCGGACCGTCACATCCCGCACGGCGGCCGCGGCCGGCCGTGCCCAATCGAGGTAGGTATATGGACCCAATCATTCTGGCTTACGCCGTCGTCAACGGCGTACTGCTCGGCGGGATCTACGGAGGTATCGCGCTGGGCCTGAGTCTCATCTTCGGTGTGCTGAGGGTGATCAACTTCGCGCACGGCTCCTTCCTGATGCTCGCCATGTATCTCAGTTACCTGATCTGGTCGGTGTTCGGCATCCATCCGTATGCCACGGCCTTGCTGACGGTGCCGCTGCTGTTCCTGCTCGGCTATTTCACCCAGGCCGTCGTCATCGCGCCGCTGTTCCGGCGCGAGACCACCATGGTGGTCGAGCCGCTTGGCGCGCTGTTGCTCACCACCGGCGTCTTCCTTGTCATCGACAACGCAATCCTGATGGGTTTCGGCCCGGATGTGCGCACCGTGACCTCCGATGTGCTGAGCGGCTCGATCGACATCGGCGGCCTGCCCGTGAACGTGCCGCGCCTCATCGCGTGCGCGGCCGCGGTTGCCGTTTCCGCCGGCCTGGCCTACTGGCTGCGTTTCACCGACACCGGCCGGAAGATCCGCGCCACCGCGCAGAACCGCGAGGCGGCGGCGCTGTCGGGCATCAACGTAGGCCGCATCTACAACGTGACCTTCGGCATCGGCGCCGGCATCCTCGGCTTGTTCGGCGCGCTGCTGGTGCCCTTCCTTTCCGTCTCGCCCACCACCGGCCTGGGCTTCGGCATCAAGTCCTTCCTGGTGGTGGTGCTGGGCGGCATCGGCTCGATTCCGGGCTCCCTGCTCGGCGGGCTGGTGCTGGGAGTGTTCGAATCGTTCTCTTCGCAGTTCGTGACCGCCACGTCCGCGTCGGTCTTCTCGTTCTGCCTGTTCATCATTGTCCTGCTGGTCCGGCCGAACGGCCTGCTAGGCCGCAAATGAGGGGGACCTCCGTATGACGTCGTCAAGGACCAATATCAACCTGGTGCTGGGCATGCCGCTGCTGTGCGCAGCTGTCGTGCTGCCCCTGTTCGTCAAGGACAGCTACGCGCTGCACTCGCTCGTGATGGTGCTGTACTTCGCCTACATGGCGTCGGCATGGAACTTCGTGTGCGGCTATGTCGGGCAGCTTTCGCTCGGGCACTCGGTCTTCGCCGGGGGCGCCGGCTATGTCACCGTGCTGCTGTTCACCGGGCTGGGCGTGTCGCCCTGGCTCGGCATGCTCGCCGGCGGGCTGGCCGCGGCGCTGCTGTCCGTGTGCATCGGCTATCCGACCTTCAAGCTCAAGGGGCCGTATTTCACGCTGACCACGATCGCCTTCGCCGAGATCGTGCGCATCTGGATCGAGAACACCGACGAATTCCTCGGCATTCCGCTCAAGGGCGCGCAGGGCCTGGTGATTCCGCCGTCGGCGGGGGGCTGGGCGGTCTTCCAGTTCGATGGCAAGGTGCCTTACTACTACATCATCCTTGCCATGCTGGTGGCGATGCTGCTGGCCACCTACGCGCTGGAGCGCTCGCGCCTGGGCTACTACCTGAAGGCAATCCGCGGCGACGAGGCCGCGGCGCAGGCGGTGGGGGTCAGCACCACGAAGTACCCGCTGATCGCCCTGGCGATCAGCGCCTTCATGACCGGCCTCGGCGGCGCCTTCTACGCGCAGTTCTTCCGCTACATCAACCCGGAGCGGAACATGGGCCTGGACCTGTCGATCGACGCTGCGATCATGGCCATCGTCGGCGGGCAGGGCACCATCATCGGCCCGGTGCTGGGCGCCTTCGTGCTGCACCCGATCGCCGAGTTCACGCGGACCTATTTCGCCGGGCGCTTCCTCGGACTGCACCTGGTGATCTATGGCCTGGTGCTGATCGGCGCGGTGCTCTACTTTCCCAAGGGCATCATCGGCCCGCTCGAGCGCCTGCTGCAACCACGCGCCAGGCGGCGCGCGGCGGTGGACACGGCTGCCACGCGCAAGGTCTAGCGGGAGGACACCATGCAAAACCTACTTGAAGTGAAATCCATCTCGAAGCGCTTCGGCGGCCTGCAGGCGGTGAACCAGCTTTCGTTCACCGTCGGCAGCGGCGAGATCCTGGGCCTGCTCGGCCCCAACGGCGCCGGCAAGACCACGGCCTTCAACCTGATCGCGGGCTTCATCAAGGCGGACGAAGGCGAGATCCTGTTCGGGGGCAAGCAGATCCGCGGCTGCGAGCCTTACCAGATCTGCGCCAGCGGCATCGCGCGCACCTTCCAGTTGTCGAAGCCGTTCGGCGGGCTGAGCGCGCTGGAGAACGTCATGGTGGGCGGCTTCGCGCGGGGCGCCTCGCGCGCCAGGGTGCGCGACGAAGCCTACGCCTGCCTGGAGTTCCTGGGCCTGGCGCAGCGCGCGGACACCGATGCCAACGACCTGACCGCGTTCGACAAGCGCAAGCTCGAGCTTGGCCGCGCGCTGGCCACCAGCCCGCGCCTGCTGCTGATGGACGAGGTGGTTGCCGGCGCCACGCCGAACGAGGCGGGCGAGATGGTCGAACTGGTGCGCAAGGTGCGCGACCGCGGCATCACCGTACTGATCGTGGAGCATGTGATGAAGGTGATCATGGGCCTGTCGGACCGCGTCATCGTGATGGAGCAGGGACGGCTGATCGCCGACGGCGTGCCGGCGGAAGTGGTGAAGATGCCGCAGGTACTGAAGGCTTATTTTGGAGAGGGCTATGTCAGCGCCAGTGCTTGAAGTCAGCGATATCTGGTCCGGATACGGCGAGCAGCAGATCCTGCGCGGCGTCAGCATGTCGCTCGCGCCGCGCTCGATCACGGCGCTGATCGGCGCCAACGGTGCCGGCAAGACCACCTTCCTGCGCACGGTGTCGGGCCTGCTGCGCCGCAAGCGGGGCACGGTGCGCCTGAATGGCAAGGATATCGGCGGGCTGGCCCCGCACGAGGTGGTGCTGGAGGGCTTTGTCCAGTCGCCGGAGGGCAAGCAGTTGTTCCTCGGCATGTCGATCCTGGAGAACCTGCTGATCGGCGCCAGCAACGCGCGCGCGCGCCAGCGCCGCGCGCAGAGCCTGCGCGAAGTGTTCACGCTGTTCCCGATCCTGGAGGAGCGCCAGAAGCTGGCGGCCTCCACCTTGTCGGGCGGACAGCAGCAGATGCTGGCGGTGGGGCGCGCGCTGATGGCGATGCCCCGCGTGCTGGCGCTCGACGAGCCGTCGCTGGGGCTGGCGCCGATCATGGTCGACCGGCTGTTCGACAGCATCCGCCGCCTCAAGGAGCGCGACCTCGCCGTCCTGGTCATCGAGCAGAACGTCAACCAGGTGCTGGACATGGCGGACTACGGCTATGTGATCGAAAGCGGCACGATCGCGCTCGCGGGAACGGGCAGGGAACTGCTTGCCAACCCGCACCTGCGCGCAACCTATCTCGGCGTCTAGTGCAGGCGTCCAAGGGCTCGGCCCGATGCAAGACCAACAGGAGTCAGGAAAGATGGAACAAGCTGTAGCGGTAGTCACGGGGGGCGGCACCGGCATTGGCCGGGCCATTGCCGAAGAACTGAACGCGACGGGGATGCGCGTGGTCTGCCTCGGCATGGATGCCGATGCGGACCTGCCCGGCGGGCTGGCATTCCGCCAGCTCGACGTGACCTCGGCCGAGCACGCGCGGGCCGCCGTGGCGGACCTCGACGAGGTGGCGGTGCTGGTAAACGCCGCCGGCATCATCCGGCACGAGGGCAATGAATTCACGCCGGAAGGCTTCCGCGCCGTGGTCGACGTGAACCTGAACGGATCGCAGATCCTCAGCAGCGTGCTGCAGGAGCGCCTGGTGCGCGCCCGTGGCGCGGTGGTGAATATCGCGTCGATGTGGAGCTATTTCGGCTCGGCCAACAATCCGGCCTATGCCGCCAGCAAGGCCGGCATCCTGGGCCTGACGCGCTCGTACGCCGCCGCGCTGGCGCCGCACGGCGTGCGGGTCAACGCGGTCGCGCCGGGCTGGATCCGCACGCGCCTGTCGGCCGGCGCGCTCGACAATCCGGAGCGCAGCGCCGCCATCATGGCGCGGCTGCCGATGCGCCGCTGGGGCGTGCCGCGCGACGTGGCGCGCGTGGTGCGGTTCCTCTGCTCCGAGGACGCCCAGTATGTGACCGGGGTGATCCTGCCGGTGGATGGCGGCTTCGGCATCGCCTGACGCGCTTCGCTACCCTGGCGCCGCGTCCGTCGTGCTGGCGGACGCGGCGTGCGCTCACCGCCTGGCCAGTTGCCTGCCGCGCGCATGGCCGCACTTGCGGGCGGCCAGCGCCGCCGGCAGCGCGGCGAATTCGTGGATGGTCATCGGGCCCGGGCAGGCGGATGTCTCGCCTGATCTCGGGCACGGATTATCCGGAAACCCGCGGCGCCGAAAAACCTGCGTGCGCGCAAATCATCCTTGTGCGCCGGTCAAGAATGGCCGCCGGCCCCTGGCGCGTCCGCGCGGGGGGCGGCCGGCGCGCTGCCATTGTTGCAGCGAATTCAAGTCTCTTATGCCCGCGCGGCGGTTTTTCTCGCGCCACCGGCTCTCCATACTTCGTTGCACAGCGTGCGGCAGGCCCCAGCCGGGACACCCCGCCACGCATCGCGCTCATTGCGAGCGTCGATACACCGTAACGCCATGGAGATCATCATGAATGCCAGGACCCTCATCACCGCCGCCGCGCTCGCCGCCACTGTGTTCGCCGGCTCGGCGCAGGCCGCCTATGTGAACCACGTCGTCGACAGGGCGGCACGCAACACCGCCGTGCAGGGCGCGCTTGCCCGCGAGCGCGATGCCCGCGCCGACGGTGCCCATGCCCGTGTCGATCCCTACCTGGCCGGCGCGCGCATCGCCGGGCTCGACCGCAGCGGACCGTCGGCGGATCCGGCGCGCCAGCGCGACACCTTCACCGACGGCGCCCGCACCAAGGCCGATCCTTTCACCGACGGCGCGCGCGCGTAAGCCATCGCCACAGCGCGCATGCCGGCGCGCCGGGCGGGACGCCAGGCAGGGTCCCGCGCCGGCGGCAGCAACCGGCATGCCCCCGGATAGCCGGCGGGCACGGAAATGCGTACAGGAATCCCAATGAAACAGAATTTACGGACCCGGCGCCTGGCGCGGGCGGCCGTGCTTGTTGCGCTGCCGCTGGCGGCCCTGGCACTGATGTCGGGCTGCCGGTCGGAAGATGTCGGCAAGCCCGCGCGGCAGACCGTGACGGTGAGCAAGCCCGCCGCGCGCGAGGTGCAGGACGTGGACACCTACACGGGCCGCTTCGAGGCTACCGACGCGGTGGAAGTGCGCTCGCGCGTCAGCGGCTATCTCGAGAAGATCGCCTTCCAGGACGGGGCCTTCGTCAAGAAGGGCGACCTCCTCTTCGTGATCGATCCCCGTCCCTTCCAGGCTGCCGTCATGGAGGCCGAGGGGGCGCTGGCAAAGGCGCGCTCGCAGCTGGCCCTGAGCGAGCAGGAGTTCGAGCGCGCCAACGTGCTGATCGGGACCAATACGATCGCCAGGAGCCTGTTCGACCAGCGCAAGCAGGCGGTACAGGGCGCGCGCGCCGAAGTCACCAGCGCGCAGGGCACGCTTGCCCGGGCCAGGCTGGAGCTTTCCTTCACGCGCATCGCCGCGCCGATGTCGGGCCGGATCAGCCGCAAGCAGGTCAGCGAAGGGAACCTGGTGCGGGGCGGCGACAGCGCGGCAACCGTGCTGACCAGCATCGTCTCGCAGGATCCGATCGACATCTATTTCGATGTGGACGAGCAGAGCTACCTGAGGTACGTCCGCGCGACGGCGGCAGGCGGGCAGGGTGGCGGCGCGGGGGCGGGCAGGGAGGTCACGATCTCCCTGCCCGGCGATGCGCAGCCCACGCTCGCCGGCAAGATGAACTTCGTGGAGAACCGTCTGGACAGTTCGACCGGCACGCTCAGGCAACGCGCCAGGGTGCCCAACCCGGACCTGGCGCTGAGCCCCGGGCAGTTCGGCCGCGTGCATCTCGCCAGCACCACGCCCCATGCCGCGCTGCTGGTCCCCGACGCCGCCGTCGCCACCGACGCCACGCGTCGCGTGCTCTATCTCGTCAAGCCAGACCAGACCGTGGAAGTGCGCGCGGTGACGCTGGGCAAGCTGTTCGGCAATCTGCGGGAGATCGCCTCGGGCCTGCAGGCCAGCGACAACGTCATCGTGGAAGGCTTCCAGCGCGTGCGCGCCGGGGAAGCCGTCACGCCCAGGGCGCGGGCCGCGGAGTCCAGGCTGGCGCAGCAAGGCAAGCCGGAGGCCACGCCATGAATATCGGCCGCATATCCGTGGAGCAGCCGGTGCTTGCCATCGTGCTGTCCATCGTCCTGACCATCGTGGGCGGCCTGGCGTATTTCTCGCTGGCCGTGTCCGAGTACCCGGAGATCGCGCCGCCCACCGTGGTGATCCAGGCCAGCTATCCCGGCGCCTCGGCCGAGACGGTATCGCAGACCGTGTCGACGCCGATCGAGCTGGAGGTCAACGGCGTGGAGGACATGATCTACATGTACAGCCAGGCCACCTCCGACGGTGGCCTGAACATCACCGTCACGTTCAAGCCCGGCACCGATGTCGACAAGGCCCAGGTGCTGGTGCAGAACCGCGTAGCGCTGGCCACCCCGCGGCTGCCGGAGCCGGTGCAGCGCAGCGGGGTCTCGGTGCGCAAGTCGTCGCCGACCCAGCTGGCCACCATCTTCCTGTATTCGCCGGACAAGAGCTACGACCAGCTCTACGTCTCGAACTACGCCATCCGCAACGTGGCCGACGCCCTCAAGCGCATCGACGGCGTGGGCGATATCAACCCGCTGGGCGCGCGCGAATACGCGATGCGCATCTGGCTCGATCCCGAGCGCGTGGCTTCGTTCAGCCTGGCCCCGGGCGACGTGATCGCGGCGGTTCGCGCGCAGAACACCCAGGTGGCGGGCGGCGTGGTCGCGCAGCCGCCGATCAGTGCCCAGGCCTTCCAGCCCAACCTGATCTTCGAGGGGCGGCTCAAGGAGCCGGCCGATTTCAGCAATATCATCGTCAAGCAGGGCGCGGACGGCCGCATTGTCCGCCTCAAGGACGTGGCGCGCGTGGAAGTAGGCGCGCTCGCCTATGCCACGGACAGCTATATGCTGCGCAATCCCACCATTGCCCTGCAGGTGCTGCAGCGGCCGGGGGCCAACGCGGTCGCCACCATGGCCGCGGTCGAGAAGACCATGGCCCGCCTGGGCAAGGACTTTCCCAAGGGCATCGTCTACAACATCGGCTACAACCCGACCGAGTTCATCGGCGACAGCATCGACGAACTGGTCAAGACCATCTACGAAGCCGTGGTGCTGGTCGTGCTGGTGGTGCTGGTCTTCCTGCAAGGGTGGCGCGCGTCCATCATCCCCATCCTCGCCATCCCGGTGTCGCTGGTGGGGACCTTCGCGGTGATGGCGATGCTGGGCTACTCGATCAACAACCTCACGCTGTTCGGGCTGGTGCTGGYGGTGGGCATCGTGGTGGACAACGCCATCGTCGTGGTGGAGAACGTCGAGCGCCATCTCGCCGGCGGGGCCAGCCCGCGCGATGCCACGCTGCTGACCATGAAGGAAGTGGGCGGCGCCCTGTTCGCCATCACGCTGGTGCTGTGCGCGGTGTTCGTGCCGACCGCCTTTATCAGCGGCATCTCGGGGCAGTTCTTCCGGCAGTTCGGGGTGACCATCGCCGTTTCCACCGCGATCTCGTTCTTCAGCTCCATCACCCTCGCGCCGGCGCTGGCCGCTTCGATCCTCAAGCGGCACCAGCACGGCGAGCCGGCCACGGACGCCACCGGCCTGCGCGGGCGCATGCGGCGCCTGGCGGCGGCATTCAACCGGGGCTTCGAGCGTCTTGCGCAGGCGTACGGCAGGCTGGTGCGCCGCGTCGTGGCGGCGATGCCGGCAATGCTCGGGCTCTACGTGCTGCTGATCGGGGCGACGCTGTACCTGCTGGCATCGACGCCGAAGGGCTTTATCCCGCAGCAGGACCGCGGCTACCTGGTGGTCCTGGTGCGGATGCCCGATGGCGCCACGCTGGAACGCACCAGTGCCGTGGCCCGCAAGATAGAGGACATCGCCCTGCAGGTGCCGGGCGTGGCGCGGGTGCCGGTATTCTCCGGCGTCTCGGCCGCCACCGGCACCAACTCCGCGAGCAATGCCGGCCTGTTCCCCGTGTTCAAGCCGTGGGCCGAGCGCAAGCCGCTGGGCCTTACCATCGACAAGATCGCCGCGGACCTGCGCGGCCGGCTGGCGGGCATCACCGAAGCCTCGATCGTGGTGGCCATGCCGCCGCCGGTGCAGGGTCTGGGCAGCACGGGCGGTTTCTCCATGCGCCTGGAGGACCGCGGCGGGCTGGGCACGGCGGCGCTGGCGAAGGCCACCGAAGACCTGGTCGCAGCGGCCGGCAAGACGCCAGGCATGGTCGGCGTCTACTCGCCGTACTCTGCCGCCACGCCGCAAGTCTTCGTCGAGCTGGACCGCGAGAAGGCGGAAATGCTGGGCGTGCCAAGCAAGGAGATCAACGACGCGGTGGAAACCTATTTCGGCTCCACGTATATCAACGACTTCAACATCCTCGGGCGCACCTATCGCGTCACGGCGCAGGCCGACCTGCCGTTCCGCGTCACCGCCGAGGACCTGGCGCGCCTGAAGGTGCGCAACAAGGATGGAAACATGGTGCCAGTGGGCAGCGTGACGCGCATCGAGCAACGGCCCGGGGTGGACCGGGCGCCGCGCTACAACCTCTATCCCGCCACCGAGATCAGCGGCGATACCGAGCCCGGGCTCGGCTCCGGGTTCGCGATCCGGACCATGGAAAGGCTGGCCGGCGAAGTGCTGCCGCCGGGCATCGCCTTCGAATGGACCGACCTGTCCTATCAGCAGAGCACGGCGGGGAACTCGGGCCTGCTGGTCTTCCCGCTGTGCGTGCTGCTGGTCTACCTGGTGCTTGCCGCGCAGTACGGCAGCTGGAGCCTGCCGGTGTCGATCCTGCTGATCGTGCCGATGTGCCTGCTGGCGGCGTCGCTCGGGGTGAAGGGCATGGGACAGGACATCAACATCCTCACGCAGATCGGCTTTATCGTGCTGGTGGGGCTGGCGGCGAAGAACGCGATCCTGATCGTGGAGGTCGCGCGGCAGCTCGAGGCGCAGGGCGTGGCCCTGGTCGAGGCGGTGGTGGAGGCATGCCAGCAACGGCTGCGCCCGATCATCATGACCTCGCTCGCCTTTATCCTGGGGGTGCTGCCGCTGATCCTCTCCGAGGGCGCGGGCGCCGAGATGCGCCAGGCCGTGGGCGCCGCCGTCTTCTTCGGCATGATCGGCGTCACCTTGTTCGGCCTGGTCTTCACGCCGGTGTTCTATGTCGGCATCCGCAAGCTGGTGACGCGACGAAGGGGAGCGCACGCCGCGACGCTGGCATTGCCGGAGGTGACGCAATGAACGCCGTTCGCCTGATTCCTGCTTTGCTGGCCGCCGTCGCGTTGCTGGGCGCCTGCGCCGGCGCGCCGCCCGCGGCACCCACGCCGCTGCCGCTGGCGGATGGCTATGCCAATGCCTCCCTGGCCAGCGACGCGGCGGTGCCCGATCTGTCCGGCTGGTGGAAGGGCTTTCGCGATCCCGTGCTGGACAAGCTGGTCGATGCCGCGCTGGCCGAGAACCTGGACCTGAAGACGGCGGTCGCCCGCATCGACGCGGCCCGCGCCTTGCGGGCCGGCACCGCCGCGCAGGGGCTGCCGGAAGTCAGCCTGGGTATCGACACCGCGCGGCGGCGGCTGCCGGCCGCGCAATCCCCCTCGGGGGTGCCGGTCACCGCCAACGCATTCGGGGCAGGCCTCGAAGCTTCCTGGGAAGTCGATGTCTTTGGCCGTATCCGGCAAGGCGTGGCCGCGGCCGAGGCCGACGTGAGGTCGGCGCAGGAGGACGCCCGGGCGGTCGGGATCGCGGTGACGGCCGAGGTCGTGCAGACCTATCTCGCCGCGCGCAGCCTCGAGTACCGGCTGACGCTGGTCAGCGAGAATGCGCGCAACCAGTCGGAGACGGAAAAGCTGACGCGCCTGATGTTCGACGCCGGCGCGCTGCCGGTGGCGGACGTCGATCGCGCGCAAGCCCAGGCGCAGACCACGCTCGCCCAGTTGCCGCTGCTCGAGCTGGAGCGGCAGAACGCGCTGCACCGCTTGTCCATCCTGGTGGCGGCCACGCCCGCGGAGGTCTACCAGCAGATGGAGCCGCTCGCGGCGCGCCCGCGCTGGACACCGCCCGCGGGCATCGGGACGCCGGCCGAGCTGCTGCGCCGGCGTCCCGATATCAGGGCGGCCGAGGCCCGGGTGGTCGCCGCCTATGCGCGCGTCGGCGTGGCGCAAGCCGAGCTGATGCCGCACCTGCAACTGGCCGGCGCGATCGGCGCCGTGGCGGACGGGTTCTCCGGCGCGGGGCTGGCGCGCTCAATTGCATGGATGCTGGGGGCCGGCGCCAGCGCGCCCGTGTTTGACGGCAACCGCCGCCGCAGCGTGGTGACGCTGCGGCGCGCCGAAGCGGAGCAGGCGCTCTATGCCTATCGCGCCGCGGTGCTGAGGGCGGTCGCCGAGGTCGAGAGCGCGGTGGCGGCGTCCGCGCGCAGCCGGGACCGGGTTGCCAGGCTGGCAAGCGCGACTTCCAGTGCCCGCGCTGCCTATGAGCAGATCGATCGTTCCTGGCGGGCGGGCGAGACGCCCTTTATCGATACCCTGCAGGTGCAGCGCACGCTGCTGGAGGCCGAAGACGCGCTGTGCGTGGCGCAGACGGTGGAACTGCAGAGCCAGGCCGGTCTTGTCACGGCCCTGGGGCAATAAGAACGGTCGGCGGGGCCGGATCACCGCTCCGCATGGGGCGGTGATGGCCGCGGGGCGGCAAGACCTACAATACCCCGCGCTCCTTCAGGCCCTTCACTTCCGCCTCGCTCAGGCCCAGCTCCGCCCGGAGCGCGCCCTCGGTATGTTCTCCGAGCATCGGCGGCGCCTTCACCACCACCGGCGTGGCTGAAAACCGCAGCGGGCTGCGCAGGCTCGGCGCCGTGACGCCGCGCCCGTGCGGCAGGTGCATCAGCAGGTCGCGGTGCCTGACCTGCTCATCCTCGAAGACCGCGTCGAGCTGGTTGATCGGGCCGCCGGGCACGYCGGCGCGCTCCAGGGCTGCGAGCAGATCCGCGCTTTGCCATTCGGCGATGCGCGCGCCGATGATCTCGCGCAGGGCGTCGCGGTTGTCGACGCGGCCCATGTTCTGCACGAAGCGCTCGTCGGTGGCGACCTCGGCACAGCCGAGCAGCTTGCACAAGGCGGCGAACTGCCCGTTGTTCCCGGCGGCGACGATCAGGTGGCCGTCGCGGCAGGGGAAGACCTCGGAGGGCGAGGCCACGGGGTTGGTGTTGCCGGCGCGGCGCGGCAGATTGCCGGTCATCTGGTAGCCGAGCGCGAGGTGGCCGTTGGCGGCGACCGAGGCGTCCAGCATGGCGGCGTCGATGTACTGGCCTTCGCCGGTGGCCTGGCGGTGGTAGAGCGCGCCGAGCAGGGCGACCGAGGCGTACAGCCCGGTGAGGATGTCGGTGATGGGGATGGCGGTGCGCATGGGCGCGCCGCCCGGGCTGCCGTCGGGCTGGCCGCAGGTGCTCATCAGGCCGGCCATGCCTTGCAGGATGAAGTCATAGGCCGGGCGCGCGCTGTAGGGGCCGTCCGGGSCGAAGCCGGTGACCGAGCAATAGATGATGTCGCGGCGCAGCGCGCGGATGGATTCGTAGTCGAGCCCGTATTTCTTCAGGCTGCCGGCTTTGTAGTTCTCCACCACCACGTCGCAGCGCGCGGCCAGCTGGCGCACCAGCTCGGCGCCCTCGGGCTGGGAGATATCGATGGTGACGGACTGCTTGCCGCGATTGCCGGCGAGGAAGAAGGCGGAGTCGTTGGTGACGTTGCCGTCGGCGTCGGTCAGGAAGGGCCCCAGCTTGCGGGTATCGTCGCCGTCGCCGGGCTTCTCTATCTTGTAGACGGTGGCGCCCATGTCGGCCAGGTTCTGCGTGGCCCAGGGACCGGCCACCACGCGCGTCAGGTCCAGTACCTTGATGCCTTCCAGGATTGCGCTCATGTACGTGCCAGCCAAATAAGGAGATCCGGCATCATTGGCCGGATCCGGGGTTCATGCAATTCGCCAATGCCAAAGCCGGATTACGGCGCGGCCAAAGCGTGCTAGTGGGCGGCGTGGGGCTTGTGCTCGCCAGCGTGGCCGTGGTCGGCCTCGTGCACATGCATTGCCGCCGCCTGGTTGGGGTCGAAATCGCAGCTCGGGTTGTCCGCGTCGTGCGAGTGCGGGTGCAGCGCGCCGGGGATGTGCCGGTTGTTGAGGCCGTCGGCATTGAGCCAGGCGAGCGTGGCGGCCGCGGCGCGGTCGATCAGCGTGCCGCACTGCGTATAGTCGTACGGGGAAACATCGAGCGGGCACAGCGGCGGCACCACCGAGATATGCGCCCGGTCGGCCCAGCGCTCGAGGTCCTGCACCAGTTGGCGCGCCACCAGCAGCGACAGCGCATTGAAGGCATGGTCGATGGGGCCGCGCGGCTCGCGCCTGGCCGCGCAGGCAAAGCCGGCCGGCAGCACCACCACGCGCGTGGCGCCAAGCCGGATGGCGGTGGAGACCGGGGTGTTGTTGGCCACGCCGCCGTCGATCAGCGTGCGCCCGCCCAGCGCCACCGGCGGGAACACGCCGGGGATGGCGGCGCTGGCCAGCACCGCCTGCACCAGGCTGCCGGAGGAGAGCACCACCTCCGCGCCGCTCTGCATATCGGTGGCGACCACATAGAGCGGGACTTCGGCTCGCTCCAGCGGCATGTCGCCGAAGTGGTGCGACAGCAGGCGCCGCAGCGCGGCGGATTCCACCAGGTGGCCGCGCTGCCCGCGCAGCATGCCGAACAGGCTGCGCCACGACCACGGCATCACCTCGGCGCGGCGCAGGCTGCGCCAGATCGATTCCAGTTTCGCGGTGCCGGCGGTGTGGGGGTTGCAGGCGTAGTAGGCGCCGTTGATGGCGCCGGCCGACGCGCCGATGACCATGTCCGGCTTGACGCCCCAGGCCACCAGTTCACGCAGCATGCCGGCTTCGATCGCGCCGAGGCTGCCTCCCCCGGCGAAGACAAATGCGGTTTTTTCCATGGTTCGTGGTGCAGAGCAACAGCGCTAGAAGAATCCTGACAAGGACAGCATAGGCGACATTGGGCCGGCTTGACAGGCGTTGGACGCGCGAGGGTGCGCCTATGGCACATAATGTGCATACAGTGCCAGAAAAAGCACGAGCGCGCCTGCTTTTCCGGGCCGACAAGAGAGGAGACGATGAGTAGTTCAACCGACAAATTCTCGGCCACCATGCGCGATGGCCTGGCCAATCTTGCGCGGCGCCTGCGCTTTGTGATGGAGGAGGGCTCCATCTGGCTCGACGAACAGCGCATGATCCTGCTGCATACCGCCGCACTGGGCGCGCTGCGCAAGGAGTTGGTGGATACCCTCGGCATGGAGCGGGCGCGCGGCCTGTTCATGCGCATGGGTTTCCATTCCGGCATGCGCGACGCCGAGCTGGCCAAGAAGATGCGACCCAACGAGAGCGACTTCGGCCTGCTCGAGATCGGTCCCTGCCTGCATACCATCGAAGGCGTGGTGCGGGTGACGCCGGTCAAGGTGGACATCGACATCGCCGCCGGCATCTACGATGGCGAATTCCTGTGGGAAGACTCCTTCGAGGGCGACGTGCACCGCCAGCTGTTCGGCGTCGTCGACGCGCCCGCCTGCTGGATGCAGATCGGATACGCCACCGGCTATACCTCGGCGCTGATGGGCCGCACCATCCTCTACCGGGAGGTGGAGTGCATCGCCTGCGGGCATGCGCATTGCCGCATCATCGGCAAGCCGCTGGAGGCATGGGAGGACGGCGCCGAAGTGCTGGCCCTGTACCAGCCCGACCCGGTGATCGAGACCATCCTGGARCTGCAAAGCGAGGTCGAGCACCTGCGCGCSCTSCAGCGCAACAACGGCAAGCCCGCCGACCTGGTGGGCTGCTCGCCCGAGTTCCGCGCCGCCTGGGGCCTGCTGCAGCGCGCCGCCGCCAGCAACGTGACCGTGCTCCTGCTGGGCGAGACCGGGGTCGGCAAGGAGCGCTTCGCGCAGGCGCTGCACGGCGTGAGCGCACGCGCGGACAAGCCCTTCGTGGCGGTCAACTGCGCGGCCATCCCCGACGAGCTGATCGAGTCCGAGCTGTTCGGCGTGGAGAAGGGCGCCTTCACCGGCGCGCACCAGTCGCGCCCGGGCCGCTTCGAGCGGGCGCATGGCGGCACCCTGTTCCTGGACGAGCTGGGCGAGCTGTCGCTGCCGGCGCAGTCCAAGCTGCTGCGCGTGCTGCAGGAGGGCGAGCTGGAGCGCGTGGGCGGCACCGAAGCGCGCCGCGTGGATGTGCGGCTGGTGGCCGCCACCAACGTGGACCTGGCCGAGGCGGTCAAGGCCGGCACCTTCCGCAAGGACCTGTATTACCGCCTCAACGTCTATCCCGTCACGATCCCGCCGCTGCGCGAGCGGCTCGACGACATCCGCCTGCTGGTGGAGCGCTTCGTGGCACGCTATGGCGCGCGCCACGGCAAGAAGATCGTCGGCATCACCGACCGCGCGCTGGCCGAGCTGCGCCGCTACGACTGGCCCGGCAATGTGCGCGAGCTGGAGAACGTGATCGAGCGCGGGGTCATCCTGGCCAGCAACGGCGGCCWGATCTCGGCCGACCACCTGTTCCTGCCCGCCAGCGCGCCGGCCGCCATGGACACGGCGCCGCGGCTCGGCGCGGGCGGCACCCTGCCGGCCTTGCGCGAAGCGGCCGTGCACGGCTTGCTGGACCATATGGCCGAGCAGCAGCTGGCGCTGGGCGACGTGGAAACGGTGCTGATGGAGGCGGCCATGGAGCGGGCCAACGGCAATATGAGCCAGGCCGCGCGCCTGCTGGGCATTACCCGGCCGCAGCTGGCCTACCGCTGGAAGAACCGGGGCAGCCGCGGCGCCTGAGCGCCCGATCTCCTGGCCGCCCCGCGAAAACGCTCGCCAGGCAGCGTTTCACCATTTGATGCACTCCCCCGAACGGCGCGGCCAGGCCGCCAGCGCGGCCTGCTGCACCGCATATGCCGCGCGGCCCAGCCCGCGCATGGCATTGCGCCGTCTCCGGCAAATCGCCTGTTGCACCGCGGGGCATCCGCGCCGCGCCGCAAGCCTGTCCGCAAACGTCCGCCCCGGGCGGCTTTTCACCATTTGATCAAGCCCCTTCGCCGGATTGATCAATTCATCGATGGCGCGGCACCCGGCGCTTGCGGGTAAACGCGCAGGCGAATCCCGCCTCGACGCCGCCGGCCCTTGTGCCGCCGTGCTTCGCGCTGCCTGGCACGCTCTTCGCAATAGAGCTCGTATCTGCCACCAGAGGAGCGCGCCATGATCAACCAGTCGGTCCCCCTGTTCGAAGCCACGCCGCGCTATGTGCGCGTGGACGGCCGCACGCCCGAGGGCTTCGTGCAGTTCGCCTTCAGCGTGGCGGACCCCGAGCTCAACGTCGAGCTGATCATGCCCGAGCCGATGTTCGAGGCGTTCTGCAGCGTCAACCACGTGCGCTTCCTCCCGCCGCAGGCCCCGCCGTCCGGGCAGGACGCCTGACCAGGCCGGCGGCACCCGGCCCGATCCCCCCGACAAGAACAACACGACAAGAACAACACGACCCAGGAGACCCAGCGATGCAAGTCGATATCAAGACCCAGCAGATCCAGCCCTTGCGCCAGACCTACGGCAATATCGCGCGCCGCTTCGGCGACAAGCCGGCCTCGCGCTACCAGGAAGCCACCTACGACGTGCAGTCGGAGGTCAACTTCCACTACCGCCCCACGTGGGACCCGCAGTACGCGCTCTACGACAAGCGCCGCACGGCGATCGTGATGGAAGACTGGTACGCGCTGAAGGACCCGCGCCAGTACTACTACGGCGCCTACGTCGGCGCGCGCGGCCGCCAGCAGGACGCCGCCGAGAAGAGCTTCGCCTTCGTGGAAAAGCGCGGGCTGCTGCCGGCGCTGCCGCTGGAGTGGCAGGAACGCCTGGCCGACGGCCTGCTGCCGCTGCGCCACGTGGAGTGGGCCGCCAACATGAACAACTTCTACTGCGCGGACTATGGCTGGGGCACTGCCATCACGCAGGCCTGCACCTACTGCGCGATGGACCGGCTCGGCATTGCCCAGTACCTGTCGCGCATCGGCATGCTGCTCGACGGCAACACGGGCGTGGCGCTCGAGCGCGCCAAGGCCGCCTGGATGGACAGCGCCGCGTGGCAGCCGCTGCGCCGCCTGGTGGAGCACAGCTTCGTGATCGAGGACTGGTTCGAGACCTTCGTCACCCAGAACCTGGTGCTCGACGGGCTGCTCTACCCGCTGGTGTACCAGCACGCCGACGCCGTCATCGCGCGCGCCTGCGGCACCGGGCTGGCGGTGCTGACCGAGTTCATGAACGACTGGCGCGAGGAGCATGCGCGCTGGGTCGACGCGGTGGTACAGGCCGCGGCAGCCGAGTCCGAGGCCAACCGCATGCTGCTGTCGGGCTGGGCGCGCGCGGCGCGACAGCAGGTGGGCGCGGCGCTGGTGCCGGTGGCGGACACGCTGCTGGGCGACGGCGGCGAGCAGATCGTGGCGCTGTGCCTGGAGCAGTTCGACGCGCGCCTGCACAAGCTTGGCCTTGCCTGAGGAGAGCGCCGCCATGACCGCCAATGTCTATATCGCGCTGCAAAGCAACGACGACACCCGTCCCATCATCGACGCCATCACCGAAGCCAACCCGCATGCCGTGGTGTCGCGGTTTCCGGCCATGGTCAAGATCGACGCGCCGGGGCACCTGACCATCCTGCGCGAGCTGGTGTCCGAGAAGCTCGGGCGCGAGTGGGACCTGCAGGAGATCCACCTCAACCTGATCTCGCTGTCCGGCAACATCGACGAGGACGACGACGCCTTCACGCTGCGCTGGAACGACTGAATTCGCCGCCGCGCCCGCGGCAGGCAAGCAATAACGGAGACATCATGGACGCACGCAAGAAACTCAACCTGCGCGAGAAGTACGCGACGATGACGCGCGACCTGGGCTGGGAAACCACCTACGAGCCGATGGACAAGGTCTTCCCGTACGACAAGTACGAGGGCATCAAGATCCATGACTGGGACAAGTGGGAAGACCCGTTCCGCATGACCATGGACGCCTACTGGAAATACCAGTCGGAGAAGGAGCGCAAGCTGTACGCGATCATCGACTCCTTTGTGCAGAACAATGGCCACCTCAACGTCTCGGACCCGCGCTACCTGAACGCGCTGCGGCTGTTCCTGACCGGCGTGACGCCGCTCGAATACGCCGCGCACCGTGGCTATGCCCACCTGGGGCGCCATTTCCGCGGCGCCGGCGCGCGGGTGGCGGCGCAGATGCAGTCCATCGACGAGCTGCGCCATGCGCAGACGCAGCTGCACACGCTCTCGGTCTACAACAAGTACTTCCATGGCTTCGGCGAATGGCGCCACATGCACGACCGGGTCTGGTACCTGTCGGTGCCCAAGTCCTACTTCGAGGACGCCATGAGCGCCGGCCCGTTCGAGTTCATCACCGCGATCTCGTTCTCGTTCGAGTACGTGCTGACCAACCTGCTGTTCATGCCCTTCATGTCGGGCGCGGCCTACAACGGCGACATGGCCACGGTCACCTTCGGCTTCTCGGCCCAGTCGGACGAGTCGCGTCACATGACGCTGGGCCTGGAAGTGGTGAAGTTCCTGTGCCAGCAGGACCCGGACAACATCCCCATCCTGCAGAAGTGGCTGGACAAATGGTTCTGGCGCGGCTTCCGCCTGCTCACGCTGGTCGGCATGATGATGGACTACATGCTGCCACGCCGCGTGATGTCGTGGGCCGAAGCCTGGGAGATGTACTTCGAGCAGGCCGGCGGCGCGCTGTTCAAGGACCTGGAGCGCTACGGCCTGCGCATGCCCAAGTACCACGAGGTCGCCACCAAGACCAAGGACCGCATCACGCATGAGGCCTGGGCCACCTTCTACAACTACGCCGGCGCGGCGGGCTTCCATACCTGGGTGCCCAAGCCGGACGAGATGGGCTGGCTGGCCGAGAAATACCCGGACACCTTCGAGCGCTACTACAAGCCGCGCCTGGACCACTGGCAGGAGCGCCAGGAAGCCGGCGAGCGCTTCTACAACGGCACGCTGCCGATGCTGTGCCAGACCTGCCAGATTCCCATGGTGTTCTCCGAGCCGGACGACCCCACCCAGACCTGCTACCGCGAAAGCAGCTACCACGGCATGAAGTTCCACTTCTGCTCGGACGGCTGCAAGGACATCTTCGACGGCGAGCCGGAGAAATACGCGCAGGCCTGGCTGCCGGTGCACCAGATCTACCAGGGCAACTGCGGCGGCGCCTCGCTCGATGACGTGCTCAAGTGGTATCGCCTCGACCCCGGCGCGGACAACCTCGATTTCGAGGGCTCGCAGGACCAGAAGAACTGGAACGCCTGGAAGGGCGTGGCGGGCGGCGCGGGCTGAACGACGCGCACGCAAGACCGCAGACCGCAGACCGAAGACACAAGACACAAGACACAAGACAGAAGACACAAGACAGAAGACAGAAGAGAGCAAAGGAGACCACCATGCCCGTCGTATCCATCGGCCCCTACGCCTTCGAGGCGGCAGACCGCGAAGCCGCCTTCCACGGCAACCGGCTGCTCTATATCGGCTGGGACCGCCACCTGCTGTTCTGCGCGCCGCACTGCTTCCCGTTCCCGCCCGCGATGCGCCTGCGCGACGTGGTGGAGAACGTGCTGCCTGGCGTCTACGGCTATCACCCCGACTTCGCCCGCATCGACTGGAGCCGCGTGGAGTGGCTGCGCGGCAATGCGCCGTGGCAGCCGGAGCTGGACCGCACGCTGGCGGAAAACGGCCTCGGCCACAAGGACGTGATCCGCTTCCGCACGCCGGGGCTGGACGGTATCGCAGGCAGCTGCAGCTGAGCGCGGCGCGGGTTTGAAGGAGAACCGAGATGTATTCCCTGACCATTGAACCGATCGGCCAGACCATCCCCATCGCGCCGGGACAGACCGTGCTGGATGCCTGCCTGCGCAACGGCGTGTGGCTGCCGCATGCCTGCTGCCATGGCCTGTGCGCCACCTGCAAGGTGCAGGTGGTGGGTGGCGAGTTCGAGCACGGCGAGGCATCGAGCTTCGCGCTGATGGACTTCGAGCGCGACAACGGCCAGTGCCTGGCGTGCTGCGCCACCGCGCAGTCCGACATGGTGATCGAGGCCGATATCGAGGAAGATGCCGACTCGCTCGGCCTGCCGCTGGCCGACTACCGCGCCGAAGTGGTGGCCACGCGCGCGCTCACGCCCACCATCCGCGGCATCTGGCTGCGCGTGAAGGACGGCGGCGCCGCCGCCTTCCAGGCCGGGCAGTACCTCAACCTGCGCGTGCCCGGCTGCGACCAGCCGCGCGCCTTCTCGCTGGCCAACCGGCCCGGCGACGACCTGGTCGAGCTGCATGTGCGGCGCGTGGCGGGGGGCCAGGCCACCGGCTACCTGCATGAGCAGCTCGCGGTGGGCGACGAACTGCGCTTCTCGGCACCGTACGGGCGTTTCTTCGTGCGCAAGTCCGCGCGCGTGCCGATGATCTTCCTGGCCGGCGGCTCGGGCCTGTCCAGCCCGCGCGCGATGATCCTCGACATGCTGGCCGCCGGCGAGACCTTGCCCATCACGCTGGTGCAGGGCGCGCGCAACCGCGCCGAGCTGTACTACGACGAGGAATTCCGCGCGCTGGCGGCGGCCCACCCGGGCTTCCGCTACGTGCCGGCGCTGTCCGACGAGCCCGGCGACAGCGGCTGGGACGGCGCGCGCGGCTACGTCCACGATGTGCTGCAGGGCCTTTATGGCGCCAGCGGCGGCGGCGCGGATTTTCGCGGGCACAAGGCCTACCTGTGCGGGCCGCCGCCGATGATCGAGGCCTGCATCCGCACGCTGATGCAGGGGCGGCTGTTCGAGGCGGACATCCATACCGAGAAGTTCATCTCGGCGGGCGACGCGCAGAACAGCGCGCGCAGTCCGCTGTTCAAGATCTGAACGAACCCTGCACGAGGACTCGCCATGCACAACGTGGAGATCGCCGGCAGCGGGCAGTGCTACCCGTGCGCGCCGGAGCAGAACCTGCTGCGCGCCATGGAGGCGCTGGGCAAGCGCGGCATCCCGGCCGGTTGCCGCGGCGGTGGCTGCGGCGTCTGCAAGGTGCGCATCGAATCCGGGCGCTACCACACCGGCAAGATGAGCCGCGCCTGCCTGTCGGAGGCGGAGGAGGGCAGCGGCCTGGTGCTGGCCTGCAAGGCCTACCCGGACAGCGACATCCGCCTGCGGCCGGTGGCGCTGCTGCAGCGCTGCCTGGAGCGGCGCATGCCGAAGACGTAGTCGCAGCAGAACCGTAGAACAGTAGATCAGTAGAAAAAACGCAGCAAGAAAAGATGGACCGATAACCCCATCATCAAGGATCAAGGAGACAGTCATGGCATTGACAGGCGTATTGCGTCCGGGGCACGTGGCATTGCGCGTGCTGGAGCTGGAGCCGGCGCTCAGGCACTACACCGAGGTACTCGGGCTGATCGAAACCGCGCGCGACGACAAGGGCCGCGTCTACCTCAAGGCCTGGGACGAGCATGACCACCACAGCGTGGTCCTGCGCGAGGCCGACAGCCCGGGCATGGACTACATGGGCTTTCGCGTGGACAGCGGCCGCACGCTGGAGCGGCTGGCGCACGAAGTGGAGCAGTCGGGCCTGGCCTCGGACTGCCAGTGGATTGCCGCCGGCGAGCATCCGCGCACCGGCGTGCGCTTTCGCTTCACCATCCCCACCGGCCATGCCATCGAGCTGTTCGCGGACAAGGACAAGCTGGGCTGCATGACCGGCGACAGCAACCCCGACCCGTGGCCCGACGACCTGCGCGGGATGGCGCCGAGCCGCTTCGACCATTGCCTGCTGTATGGCGACGACGTCGACGGCACGGTCAGGCTGTTCCGCGACGTGCTCGGCTTCACGCTGGCCGAGGAAGTGGTGGCCGGGCCGGACCGGATGCTGATCGGCGCCTTCCTGACCTGCTCCAACAAGGCGCACGACATCGCCTTTATCCGCCACCCCGAGAAGAACAAGTTCCACCACGCCTCGTTCAACCTGGACAACTGGGGCGAAGTGCTCAAGGCCGCCGACATCATCTCCAAGAAGGACGTCTCGCTCGATATCGGGCCCACGCGCCACGGCATCACGCGCGGCGCCACCATCTACTTCTTCGATCCTTCCGGCAACCGCAACGAGGTGTTCTCCGGCGGCTATATCCACTATCCGGACAAGCCCACCATCACCTGGACCGACAACGAACTGGGGCGGGCGATCTTCTATCACGACCGCAAGCTCAATGATGCGTTCCTGAGCGTGCTGACCTGAGCGCCGCGAGTTGAGCGGACCGGCGTGGCACCGGATGGCGCCGGTTTGCTCCCCCCTCCCACGCGGTGGGAGAGGGGAGAGCGCGCACAGCCGGCCGGGCGCCCGGCCCGGCGCAACGTCCCAACCATCGAGACAGACATGAAAGAATTCAAGAACTTCATCAACGGCGAGTGGGTCGGCACCGCCCGCCAGTTCGACGACCGCAACCCCGTCGACAACAGCCTGATCGCCCGCGTGCACGAAGCCGGGCAGGCCGAGGTGGACGCCGCCGTGAGCGCGGCCAGGCAGGCCCTGCACGGACCGTGGGGCAGGATGACCGTGGCGCAGCGCGTGGAGTTGCTGCACGCGGTGGCCGACGGCATCAACCGCCGCTTCGACGATTTCCTGCAGGCGGAGATCGCCGACACCGGCAAGCCGCTGTCGCTGGCCAGCCATGTCGACATCCCGCGCGGCGCGGCCAATTTCAAGGTGTTTGCCGACCTCATCAAGAACGTGCCGGCGGAGAGCTTCGCCATGGCCACCCCGGACGGCGGCGAGGCCATCAACTATGCGGTGCGCGCGCCGCGCGGCGTGATCGGCGTGGTGTGCCCGTGGAACCTGCCGCTGTTGCTGATGACGTGGAAGGTCGGGCCCGCGCTGGCATGCGGCAATACCGTGGTGGTCAAGCCATCGGAGGAGACGCCAGCCACCGCCACGCTGCTGGGCGAGGTGATGAACGAAGCCGGCGTGCCGCCCGGCGTCTACAACGTGGTGCACGGTTTCGGCCCCGATTCCGCCGGCGCCTTCCTGACCGCGCACCCGGATGTAGACGGCATTACCTTCACCGGCGAGACACGCACCGGCGAGGCCATCATGAAGGCTGCCGCCAATGGCGTGCGTCCGGTCTCGTTCGAACTGGGCGGCAAGAACGCCGGCATCGTGTTCGCGGATGCGGACTTCGACAAGGCCGTCGCCGGCATCACGCGCTCGGCCTTCGAGAACAGCGGCCAGGTGTGCCTGGGCACCGAGCGGGTCTATGTGCAGCGGCCCATCTTCGCGCGCTTCGTCGCCGCGCTCAAGGCCAGGGCGGAGGGGCTGAAGCTGGGCAAGCCGGGCGACGACGGCGTGAACATGGGGCCGCTGGTGTCGCTGGAGCATCAGGCCAAGGTGCTGTCGTACTACCGCAAGGCGGCGCAGGCCGGCGCCACCGTGGTCACCGGCGGTGGCGTGCCGCCGATGCCGGGCGCGCTGGCCGAAGGCGCCTGGGTGCAGCCGACCATCTGGACCGGCCTGCCCGAGGACGCGGCGGTGATCCGCGAGGAGATCTTCGGGCCCTGCTGCCATATCGCGCCCTTCGATACGGAAGAGGAGGTCGTGCGGCTCGCCAACGATACGCCCTATGGCCTGGCCGCGACCGTGTGGACCAGCGACCTCGGCACCGCCCACCGCATGGGCCGTGCGCTGGACGTGGGCATCTGCTGGATCAACGCCTGGTTCCTGCGCGACCTGCGCACGGCCTTCGGCGGCGCCAAGCAATCCGGCATTGGCCGCGAGGGCGGGGTGCATTCGCTGGAGTTCTATACCGAACTGCGCAATATCTGCGTGAAGCTGTGAGGCTGGCCATGGGCAACGAGACAAACGCGACAAACGCGACAAACGAGATGGACGTGACGAGCATCACGCGAGAACAGATCCGCGAGATCGGCGCGAGCCTGCACCAGGCACTGGTCGCGCGCGCGCCGCTGGCTCCGCTGACCGCGACCTGGCCAGGCCTGTCCATCGACGACGCCTACCGCATCCAGYTGGCCATGGTGCAGCACCGGATCGATGCCGGCGAGCGGGTGGTCGGCAAGAAGATCGGCGTGACCAGCCGCGTGGTGATGGACATGCTCGACGTGCGCCAGCCGGATTTCGGCCACTTGCTGTCCGGCATGGTCCACGGCGACGGCGCGGCGATCGCCGCCGACACGCTGATCGCGCCCAAGGCCGAAGGCGAGATCGCCTTCGTGCTCAAGGAAGACCTGGCCGGGCCGGGCGTGACCAATGCCGACGTGCTGCGCGCCACCGCCTACGTGCTGCCGTGTTTCGAGATCGTCGATTCGCGCATCCGCGACTGGAAGATCCGCATCCAGGACACCGTGGCGGACAACGCCTCGTCGGGCGTGTTCGTGCTCGGCGATGCGGCGGTGGACCCGCGCGGGCTCGACTTGGGCACCGTGGGCATGACGCTGGAGAAGAACGGCGAGATCGTTGCCACCGGCGCGGGTGCGGCCGCGCTGGGCCACCCGGCCAATGCGGTGGCGTGGCTGGCGAACACGCTCGGGCGGCTCGGCATTGGCCTGAAGAAGGGCGAGGTGATCCTGTCCGGCTCGCTGGCCGCGATGGTGCCGGTCAAGGCCGGCGACCAGCTGCGCATCAGCCTCGGCGGCATCGGCTCGGCCGGCGTGCGCTTCGTGTGAATCCCGTCTATCCGCTGCACAGGAGCTAGCCATGAACCTGACCCAAGACACCATCCTCCAGCTCGCCGAGTTCCTGGAGAACGCCGAACTCACGCGCGAGCCGGTGCGCAAGATCACCGATACCCATCCCGACATGGACTGGGACGACGCCTACGCCATCCAGGACGCGATCCGCGCCCGCAAGCAAGCGCGCGGCACCCGCATCGCTGGCCTCAAGATGGGCCTGACCTCGTTTGCCAAGATGCGCCAGATGGGCGTGACCGAACCGGTCTACGGCTTCCTGACCGACTACGGCGCCTGCATGGATGGCGGCGCCATCGACACCGCCGCGCTGATCCATCCCAAGGTGGAGGCGGAGATCGCGTTCGTGCTCAAGCATCCGCTGCGTGGCCCGGGCTGCCATATCGGCGACGTGCTGGCGGCCACGGACTTCGTGCTGCCGGCGGTGGAGGTGATCGACTCGCGCTACGAGCAGTTCCGTTTCGATCTCAAGAGCGTGATTGCGGACAACACCTCGTCCGCGCGCTTCGTCACCGGCGGCACGCACCGCGGTGCCGACGGGCTGGACCTGAAGAACCTCGGCGTGGTGCTGGAGAAGAACGGCGAGGTGGTGGCCACCGCGGCCGGCGCGGCGGTGCTGGGCCATCCGGCCAGCAGCGTGGCGATGCTGGCCAATATGCTGGGCGCGCGCGGGCGCGAGCTGCCGGCCGGCACCTTCATCATGACCGGCGGCGTGACCGAGGCCGTCGCGGTGGCGGCGGGCGACAGCATCACGGTGCGCTACCAGCACCTGGGCACGGTTTCGATGCGCTTCGTCTGAGCACGCCGCCAGCAGGTGGCTGGCCGAGCGCGAGGGCTACAGCAACGGCACCCACTGTTACGATGTCATGCTGGCCGAACTAGGCCTGCCGCACGGCATGGCAAGCCCGCGCCGAGTGCGCGGGGCCTGGCGGCACCTTATACGCAATCGATCGACCCAAGCCAGGTCAAGCCAACCCAACCCAAACCAAACCAGACCAAACCAGACTGGAGAAACACCATGCCCATCATGCAAGTCTTCCTGATCGAAGGCAGGACCGAAGAGCAGAAGGCGCGCCTCATCCGCGCGCTCACCGACGCCGCGGTGGAATCGATCGGCGCGCCGGTCGAGACCGTGCGCGTGATGATCACCGAGGTGCCGAACACGCAGTTCGGCATCGGCGGCAAGACCGCGAAGGCACTGGGCCGCTGAGGCGGCGGGGAGAACCGGCATGGACATGAGAACGAGCGGCAGGCACAAGGTGGCCATCATCGGCTCGGGCAATATCGGCACCGACCTCATGATCAAGGTGATGCGCCAGGCCAGGCACCTGGAGATGGGCGCCATGGTCGGCATCGACGCGGCTTCGGACGGGCTGGCGCGTGCCGCCCGCCTGGGCGTGCCCACTACCGAGCCGGTCCGGAGCTGGCCCGGAGTTGACCCGGAGTTGACCCGGCGCTGACCCGAAGCAGGCCCGGAGCAGACTACAATCCGTGCAGATACCTGCCTTCCCGGAAACCGCCATGACCGCACTGCGCACGCTCTATCCGCCCATCGAACCCTACGCGAGCGGCACGCTCGATGTCGGCGATGGCCACGTCATCTATTACGAGCGGGTAGGCACGCCGGGCGGCAAGCCGGCGCTCTTCCTGCATGGCGGGCCCGGCGGCGGCATCTCGGCCGAGCATCGCCGGCTGTTCGACCCCGCGCGCTACGATGTGCTGCTGTTCGACCAGCGCGGCTGCGGCCGCTCGACCCCGCATGCCGGCCTCGAGGCCAATACCACCTGGCACCTCGTCGAGGATATCGAGCGCCTGCGCCGGCTGACCGGTGCCGAGCAATGGCTGGTGTTCGGCGGCTCCTGGGGCTCGACGCTGGCGCTGGCCTATGCGCAGCGCCACCCGGAGCGGGTCAGCGAGCTGGTGCTGCGCGGCATCTATACCCTGAGCAAGGCGGAACTGGCCTGGTACTACCAGTTTGGCGTCTCGGAGATGTTCCCGGAAAAGTGGGCGCGCTTCCAGGCGCTCGTGCCGGAGGCCGGGCGCGGCGACATGCTGGGCGCCTACCGCAAGCTGCTGACCGGCAGCGATACCGCGAAGCAGCTGGAGGCCGCGGTGGCGTGGAGCCTGTGGGAGGGCGAGACCATCACGCTGCTGCCGGACGCCGCCTTCTCGGCCACGCACGGCGACGCGCATTTTGCCCTGGCCTTCGCCCGCATCGAGACACACTATTTCGTCCACGGCGGCTGGCTGGAGGAGGGACAGTTGCTGCGCGACGCGCACCGGCTCGCCGGCATTCCCGGCGTGATCGTGCATGGCCGCTACGACATGCCCTGCCCGGCACGCTACGCCTACGCGCTGCACCAGGCCTGGCCCACAGCCGATTTCCACCTGATCGAAGGCGCTGGCCATGCATGGTCCGAGCCTGGCATCCTCGACCAGCTACTCGCCGCCACGGACCGGTTCGCGGCGAATCACGGCTAGGCCTGTCGCCCGGCCCCGGCGCGCCGGTCAGGCCGGGGCGGGCTCCGCTTCCGTGCGGCTCATGCGCCGGATCGCCTGCGGCGGCTGGCCGAAGGCGCGCAGGAATGCGCGCCGCATGCGTTCGCGGTCGCCGAAGCCGGTGTCCCTTGCCACCACGTCGATCGGATGCCGGCCCGACTCCATCATCAGCCGCGCGGCTTCGACGCGCAGGTGCTCCACCGCCTTGGCCGGCGTCTGCCCGGTCTCTTCGCGGAAAGCCCGGCTGAACTGGCGCGGGCTCAGGTGCGCGGCCTGCGCCAGTTGTTCCACCGAGAGTTCCGCATGCAGGTTCTGCCGGGCGAAGTCCAGCGCCAGCTGGATGCGGTCCGACTTGGGCTCCAGCTCGAGCAGCGCCGAGAACTGCGATTGCCCGCCCGCGCGGCGGTGATAGACCACCAGCTTGCGCGCCACCTGGCGCGCGACCTCGGCGCCCGCATCCTTTTCCACCAGCGCTAGCGCCAGGTCGATGCAGGCCGTCATGCCCGCGGAAGTCCAGACCGGGCCGTCGATGATGAAGATGCGGTCTTCCTCCAGCTTCACCTTGGGATGGGCGCGCCGCAGGTGGCTGGCGAAGAACCAGTGGGTGGTGGCGCGGCGGCCGTCGAGCAGGCCGGCCTCGGCGAGGTTGAAGGCGCCCGTGCAGGTGGCGCCGATGCGGCGCGAGGATTGCGCCGCCTTTTGCAGGAAGCTGACCATGCCGGGGCTGGTGGGCAGGATTTCGTTGTCGCCCACCACCAGGATCGTGTCGAAAGGCGTGTCGTCGAACGGCTTCGTGGTGACGGCGAAGCCGCCCGAGGTGAGCACGGGGCCGCCGTGCTCCGAGAGCAGCGAGAGCGCGTAGAGCGGGCGGCCGGCGGTGAGGTTGGCGAACTCGAGCACCGAGCTGACCGCCAGGTTCATGGCCTGGAAGCCGTCGTAGACGACGATGCCGATGCGCAGCGCAGCAGGCTCGGCCTGCCCGGTCTTGGGTGGCATGGAAGGTTGCATCCGGTAGATTGATGCCAACCGACTATACGCCAGATCCGGGATGCCCACCGGCCGGCGCCGGAAGTGGCGCGCGCGGCGCCGGCGGCAAGGCTTGGCGCGGACCCAGGCCGCTCAGGCCCTTTTCCAGACCGGCGAATCCGCCACCACCACCTTGCGCGGCAGGATCTTCTGGCTGGCAAATGCATCGGCGATCCGCTGCTGCTCTTCCAGCGATGCGGCGTCGACGGTCTGGACCTGGTAAGTCCGCCGCCGGTTGGCCGCTTCCACCGTGGCCGCGTCCAGCCCGATCAGCGGCGCATGCCATTGCGCCGCGGCTGCGGGGTTCTGCTTGATCCATTCGCCGGCGCGGCGCAGTTCGTCGTAGACCGCCGCTAGCACTTCCGGGTGCTTCTGGGCGTATGGCGTGGCGGCCAGATAGAAGCGCCGGTAGCTCGCCAGGCCCTTGCCGTCGCGCAGGATGCGCGCGCTGGCCTGGCGCTGCACGGCGGCCAGGAACGGATCCCAGATCACCCAGGCGGCCACGCTGCCGCGCTCGAAGGCGGCGCGCGCGTCGGCCGGGCTGAGGTAAGCCGGCTCGATGTCGCGGATCGACAGGCCCGCGCTGGCCAGGGCCTCGAGCAGCAGGTAGTGTGCGCCGGCACCCTTGGCGAAGGCGATGCGCTGTCCCTTGAGCTGGGCGATTTCCCTGATCGGCGAATCCTGGCGCACCACGATGGCCTGCGCCTCGGGCGACGGGGTCTCGATCGCGTAGTAGGTCAGGCTGGCGCCGGCGGCCAGGGCGAAGGGCGGCACCGCGTCGGCCACGTCGGCGCTGAGGTCCAGGTTGCCGACATTGAGCGACTCCAGCAGCGGCAGCCCGGAGGTGAATTCGTACCACTGCACCGTTGCGCCGAGCGGCGCCAGCGCCTTTTCCAGCGTCTCGCGCGATTTCAGCAGGATCATCAGCGTGGAGGATTTCTGGTAGCCGATGCGCAGCGTGTGCTTTTGCGCTTGCGCGCGGGCCGGCTGCGCCAAGCCGAGCAGGGCAGCCGCCCCGGCCGCGAGCACGCTGCTGACCACCGTGCGCCGCTGTTTGTCGAGTTCTTGCGCCATTGCCGTTCCTGCATTGTCCGTCGATAAGCGCAGAAGGGTAGGCGAGCGCCGGCCGGCAGGGAACGAATAATGCCGCAGTTGCTTATGCGTCCGGCAGGGCGGGTGAGGGGGTAATGTCCATGCATTCGCGCACCCGATAAATGTCTGCGTGAATGTATTTGCACTGCGCGCAACACCTTTGAAAGCGGCCATCGGCGTTTGCCAGCGAAGGCCTGCCGCGCCGCAAACGCCGTGCTATATTCGTCCACTGTCGACGCAATGAGCGCATCTGCGGGCTCGGGCAAACGTCCTCGCCACCGCATGCCGCCCGCGCGCCCTGGTCCGGTGGCGGTGTCGACGATCTGCAGCGATCCTGCCGTTCTTTCCGTCGTTCATTCCGTCGTTCTTTCCGTCGTCCTTTCCACAAGAGACCCGCCTCGTGTCCATGGTCCAGCTGGCGCTGCGTCGCCCGTACACTTTTATCGTGATGGCGATGCTGATCGTGCTCGCCACGCCCTTCGCGCTGCTGAAGATGCCGACCGACATCTTTCCGGAAATCAACATCCCGGTCATCAGCATCATCTGGAACTACAACGGCCTGTCGCCCCAGGAGATGGGCCAGCGCATCTCGGCGCAGAACGAGCGCAGCCTGACCACTACCGTCTCCGACATCGAGCACATCGAGTCGACGTCGCTCAACGGCGTGGCGATCATCAAGATCTTCTTCCAGCCCACCGCCAACATCCAGACGGCGATCGCGCAGGTGGTGGCGGTGGAGCAGTCGCAGCTGCGGCAGCTGCCGCCCGGCATCACGCCGCCGCTGGTGATCAAGTACTCGGCCTCGAGCATCCCGGTGGTGCAGCTCGGCCTGTCCAGCCCCACGCTGCCGGAGCAGTCGCTGTTCGACGCCGCCGTGAACCTGCTGCGCCCGCAGCTCATCACCATCCCCGGCGTGGCGGTGCCGTTCCCGTACGGCGGCAAGAGCCGGCTGGTGTCGGTGGACCTCGACATGCAGGCGCTGCAGGCGCGCGGCCTCGCGCCGGCCGACGTGGTCAACGCGGTCAACCTGCAGAACCTGATCCTGCCGTCGGGCACGGCCAAGCTCGGCGAGACCGAGTTCAACGTCAAGATGAACGGCTCGCCCGACGCGATCGCCGGCCTCAACGACCTGCCGGTGCGCACCATCGGCAACAACACCACCTACCTGCGCGACGTGGCCTACGTGCGCGACGGCTTCTCGCCGCAGACCAATATCGTGCGCCAGGACGGCCAGCGCGGCGTGCTGCTGTCGTTGCTCAAGAACGGCGAGGCCTCCACGCTGGACATCGTCAGCAACCTGCGCGCGCTGCTGCCCCGCGCGCAGCAGATCCTGCCGCCGGACGTGAAGGTCACGCCGTTGTTCGACCAGTCGGTGTTCGTGAAGGCCGCCGTCAAGGGCGTGGTGTTCGAGGCGCTGATCGCCGCCGGCCTGACCGCCGCCATGGTGCTGCTGTTCCTCGGCAACTGGCGCAGCACGCTGATCATCGCGCTGACCATTCCGCTGTCGATCCTGGCGTCGGTGCTGATGCTGCACGCGCTCGGCGAAACCCTGAACCTGATGACGCTGGGGGGCCTGGCGCTCTCGGTCGGTATCCTGGTGGACCAGGCCATCGTCACCATCGAGAACATCGAGCGGCACCTGCACCTGGGCAAGCCGCTGCTGGAGGCCATCGACACCGGCGCCGGAGAAATCGGGGTGGCGGCGTTCGTGTCCACGCTGTGCATCTGCATCGTGTTCGTGCCGATGTTCTTCCTCGAGGGCGTCGCGCGCTTCCTGTTCGTGCCGCTGGCCGAGGCCGTGGTGTTCGCCATGGCGGCCTCCTATATCCTGTCGCGCACGCTGGTGCCGACGCTGGTGATGCTGCTGATGGGCGGCGCGCACACGCAGGGCGGCGACGGCAAGCCCAGCTTGCTGCAGCGGCTGTACCGCGGGTTCGACCGCCGCTTCGAGAACGTGCGGCGCGTCTACACGCTGGCGCTGTCGGCGCAGCTGGCCAACCGCAAGCGCTTCGCCACCGTGTTCCTGGGCTTCTGCGTGCTGTCGTGCGCGCTGATCCCGTTCCTCGGGCGCGACTTCTTCCCGACCGTGGACGCCGGCCAGATCCGCCTGCACATGCGCATGCCGACCGGCACCCGCATCGAGGAGACCGCGCGCGTGGCCGACAAGGTGGAGGCGGCCATCCGCGAGATGATCCCGCCCGCCGAGCTGGAGACCATCCTCGACAACCTGGGCGTGCCCAATAGCGGCATCAACCTGTCCTACAGCAATGCCGGCACCATCGGCACGCTCGACGGCGAGATCCTGATGTCGCTGCGGGAGGGCCACCGGCCCACCGAGGAGTACGTCTCGCTGTTGCGCGCCGAGCTGCCCAGGCGCTTCCCCGGCGTGGAGTTCTTCTTCCAGCCGGCCGATATCGTCACGCAGATCCTGAACTTCGGGCTGCCGGCGGCCATCGACGTGCAGTTCACGGGCAACAACCTGCAGGCCAACGCCCAGCTCGCCGGCGAGCTGGTCAAGCAGATCCGCCAGATCCCCGGCGCCGTCGACGCGCACGTGCACCAGCGCAACGACTATCCCGCCATCAACCTGGACATGGACCGCACGCGCCTGCAGCAGCTCGGGCTGTCGGCGCAGAACGTCGGGCAGAACGTGCTGATCTCGCTGTCCGGCAGCTCGCAGACCGCGCCGGCGTTCTGGCTCAATCCGGGCAACGGCATCGTCTACAGCGTGGCGGTGCAGACGCCGCAGTACAAGATCGACTCGCTCGACACGCTGCTCAACCTGCCGGTGGGCGCCGCCGCGAATGCCGCGAGCCCCGCGGCCCCCGCGAACGCCGCCACCAGCCCGGGTGGCTCGCAACTGCTGGGCAACCTGGTGCAGGCCTCCACGTCGCGCCAGCCGGCGGTGGTGTCGCGCTACAACATCCTGCCGGCGATCGACATCTACGTGAGCGTGCAGGGCACCGACCTCGCCACCGTGGCGGGCAAGGTGCAGAAACTCGTGGACCAGATGCAGGGCAAGCTGCCGCGCGGCTCGCAGCTCGTGGTGCGCGGGCAGGTGCAGACCATGCAGTCGTCGTTCATCGGCCTCGGTGTCGGGCTGGCGATGGCGATCGTGCTGGTGTACCTGCTGGTGGTGGTGAACTTCCAGTCGTGGATCGACGCGGCGGTCATCGTCGCGGCGCTGCCCGCGGCGCTGGCCGGCATCGCCTGGATGCTGTTCATCACCGGCACCACGCTGAGCGTGCCCGCGCTGACCGGTGCGATCATGACGATGGGCGTGGCCACCGCCAACAGTATCTTGCTGGTGTCGTTCGCGCGGCAGCGGCTCGACGAGGGCGTGCCGCCGCTGTCGGCCGCGCTGGAGGCGGGCGCCACCCGCATCCGCCCGGTGCTGATGACGGCGCTGGCCATGATCATCGGCATGATCCCGATGGCGCTGGGCCTGGGCGAGGGCGCCGAGCAGAACGCGCCGCTGGGCCGCGCGGTGATCGGCGGGCTGCTGTTCGCCACCGTGTCGACACTGTTCTTCGTACCGGTGGTGTTCGCCGCCGTGCACCGCTGGCTGGCCGGGCGCAAGGCGCACCGGGGCGGGGCGCATCCGCCGCTGGCTCCCACACATCAAGAGGGTTGAGGCAATGACCGAACAACGCCATGCAGAGCTGGGCCTGCACATGGGCGATGCCGGCGGGGACGATCCGCACGAGCATTTGAAGCGCCGCGAGGTGGCGCGGCGCACGCGTATCGCGGCGCTGGTGGTGCTGGCGCTGCTGGCGGTGGGCGCCGGGCGCACGCTGATCAGCCGCTATGCCGACGCCAAGGCCCTGCGCGCGGGCACCGAAGAGCGCGCCAGGCAGTACGTGCTGACCGCGTTGCCGCAGGCCGGCAGCAGCCAGTCGCTGGCGCTGCCCGGTACGCTGCAGGGTTTCGTGCAGGCGCCCATCGCCGCGCGCGCCAACGGCTATGTGAAGCGCTGGACCAAGGACATCGGCGCGCATGTGGAGAAGGGCGAACTGCTGGCCGAGGTCGAGACACCCGAGATCGACCAGCAGCTCAGCCAGGCCATCGCCGCGCGCGAGCAGGCCGCGTCCAGCCTGGCGCTGGCGCGCAGCACGGTAGAGCGCTGGGAGGGGCTGCGCAAGAAGGACGTGGTGTCGCAGCAGGAACTCGACGAGCGCCGCAGCGCGGTCACGCAAGGCGTGGCCAACGTGGCCGCGGCCGATGCCAACGTGCAGCGCCTGCGCCAGCTCGAAGGCTTCAAGCGCGTGGTGGCGCCGTTCGCCGGCATCATCACCCGCCGCAGCGTTGACGTGGGCGACCTGATCGATGGCAACCGCCAATTGTTCCTGCTCTCGCAGACCGACCCGCTGCGCGTCTACGTGAACGTGCCGCAAAGCTATGCCAATCTCGTCAAGGCAGGGCAGGAAGTGGTGGTGACGCAGGCGGAGCTGCGTGGCCAGGCCTTCAAGGGGCAGGTGGCGCGCACCGCTGCGTCGATCGACGCCGCCACGCGGACCATGCAGGTGGAGGTCACGCTGCCCAACCGCGACGGCGTGCTGCTGCCCGGGGCCTACGTCACGGTCTCGCTGCCGCTCAAGAGCAGCCAGGCGTTGCAGGCGCCGAGCAACACGTTGCTGTTCCGCGCCGAGGGCACGCGCGTGGCCGTGGTCGACGCGCAGGGCAAGGTGACGCTGCGCCCGGTCACGCTGGGCCGCTACTACGGCGCCACCGTGGAGGTCCTCGACGGCGTGGGCGCACAGGACCGCCTGGTACTGAACCCGTCGGACTCGATCGCCGACGGCGACCGCGTGGCGCTGGCGCCGGCGTCACCGGCCTCCGCGCCCGCCGCCACGGAGGCCAGGCGATGAGGCTGCGGCGCAGCGCGCAAGCGATCGCACCGGCCGTGGCGCTGGCCGCCTTGCTCGGCGGCTGCGCGGCCGGGCCCGATTACCGCAAGCCCGAGGCCGACATGCCGGCGGCATGGAAGCTCGAGCCGCCGTGGCGCGAAAGCACGCCGGGCGACAGCGTGGCCAAGGGCAACTGGTGGGAGCGCTTCGGCGATCCGCGCCTGGACGCGCTGGAGCGCCAGGCGCTGGCCGCCAGCCCGACGCTCGCCGCCGCCAACGCGCGCCTGCTGCAGGCGCGCGCGCAGGCCAATGCCGCCAACGCCGGGCTGTTCCCGCAGATCGGCATCAATGCGCGCGAGCAGCGCGCGCGGATCTCGGCCAACCGGCCGCTGACCAACTACGCCGCGCCGAACTACTCGACGGTGCAGAACGACTTCACGGCCTCGTTCACCGTCGGCTACGAGCTTGACCTGGCCGGCCGCGTGCGGCGCACGATCGAGAGCGCACAGGCATCGGCGCAGCAGTCGCTCGCCGATTTCGAGAACGTGCGATTGCTGCTGACCACGGATCTCGCCGCCAACTACTACAACCTGCGCGCACTCGACGTAGAGGTCGACGTGCTGCGCCGCTCGATCGCGCTGCAGCGGCGCGCGCTGGACCTGGTCAATGCGCGCCACGACCTGGGCGCCGCGTCGGGCCTGGACCTGGCGCAGCAGCAGGCGCTGCTCGACGCCACGCTCACGCAGGTGGACGTGCTCGCGCGCCAGCGCGGCCAGTTCGAGCACGCCATCGCCACGCTGACCGGCACGCCCGCGCCGCTGTTCACGCTGGCGCCGGAGGGGGCCGAGCTGGTGCCGCCGGCGGTGCCGCTCGGCGTGCCGTCCGACGTGCTGGAGCGCCGCCCCGACGTGGCTTCGGCCGAGCGCGCGATGGCGGCCGCCAATGCGCAGATCGGCGTGGCGAAGTCAGCGTTCTATCCCAGCGTGATCCTGGGCTCGGCCATCGGCACGGAGACGCGATCGTTCGGCTCGCTGTTCGACCTGCCGAGCCTGGTGTGGTCGCTTGGGGCGTCGGCGGCGGTGACGCTGTTCGACGGCGGCAAGCTGCGGTCCAACCTGGACTTCGCGCGTGCTGGCTATGACGGCACGGTGGCCAACTACCGCCGCGTGGTGCTGACCGCGATGCAGGAAGTGGAGGACGGCATCACGGGCCTCGCCGCGCTGTCGCGCGCCAACGACCAGCAGCAGCGCGCCGTGGGCAGCGCCAGCAAGGTGCTCGACATGGCCACGGCCCGCTACGACGGCGGCGCCACCGGCTACCTGGACGTGATCACGGCCCAGCAGGGTTTGCTGGGCGCCGAGCGCACCGCCGTCCAGTTGCGGGGGCAGCAGATGCTGACCGCAGTGTTCCTGGTGAAGGCGCTGGGCGGGGACTGGGGCGGGGCGTCGACGCTGGCCGATGGCGGGAAGTCCGGCGGAAAGACTGGCGGGCAGGCTGGCGGGCAGGTGGCCAGCAAGTAGCCGCGCGGGCCGCTGCTGCGGGTCATGGCGCGCAGCGGCGGATGCCTGTCCAGCAAGAAGCTTGTTTGGTTACTTCGCTGGGCGGCCCAAGGCGCGCTCTCCTACCCCCTTCGCTTACTGATCGTAGCCTGCAATGCGCGCCAGGGCGCTTGCAACCGCGAGCAGGCGTGCGTCATCCGCATAGCGTCCGATCAGTTGGGCTCCAATTGGCAGCCCGGCGGGGCCAGTCCCTATGCGCAATGAAACCGTGGGCAGGTGCAGCGCTGTCCAGAGTGCGCCGAAACGTGGCGAGCCCGAGTCTGCCAGGCCCAGCTCGGCTTCGCCGTCCGCGGCGGGGTAGAGCAGCACGTCGAGATCGCCGAACATGGCATCGGCTTGTCGGGTGCCGGCGTGCATGCGGCTTCGTATTTGCAGGTAGGCCTCTGTGCTCACGGTCTCCCCACCGGCCAGGCGCGTTTGCAGGCGCGCACTGAGCTGCTCGTGATGTTGCGTACGTTCATGGGCGAGCGATTGCCTGGCCTCGTAGGCGAACATGCTGCTCTGCAGATCGATCAAGGCTTCCAGTTCCTGCGGCAGCCTGCAGCGCAGCACGCTTGCGCCGGCCCGCTCGGCGCGGGCGGCGATCGCGTCGAGGGCGGCGTGCGTTTCGGGGCTGGCATGCTGCCACTGACTCGACAGGCACACGCCAATGCGCGGCCTCAACCCCGGTTGTTCGACGGCGCGTGCCTGCGCCGGGCCAAGGCAGAAGAAGGCGGCGTCGGCGACGGTGCGGGTCAGCAGGCCCACCGTGTCCTGGGTATGGCTGAGGGTCTTCACGCCGGCACTACTGATGAGGCCGAAAGTCGGCTTGTAGCCGACCACGCCGCAGTACGCTGCCGGGCGGGTGATCGACCCGGTAGTCTGCGTACCGAACGCGACCGGCACCATGAAATCCGCGACGGCGGCTGCGGAACCGCTGGACGAGCCGCCCGGCGTGCGTTCCAGGTCGAGGGGGTTGCGCGTTGCGCTCGGCGTCTGCGTGGCGAATTCGCTGGTGGCAACCTTCCCAAGTATGACGGCACCGGCTTCATGCGCAGACGCAACGCAGCCGGCGTCTGCTGCAGGGCGATGCCCGGCATAGATCGCTGCCGAGCCGTAGGCCGTGTCGTAGCCGACGGTATCGATGATGTCCTTGACGGCGACAGGAATGCCGCGCAGCGGGCCACCCGGGCGGCGATCCGCCGCACGCGCCTGGGAGAGAGCCAGATCGGCATTGACGGCGACGAAGGCCTGCACCGCGCCGTTGCGTTCCTGTATGCGCTCGAGGCAGGCATGCGTCAGCGTTTCGGCGGTAAGGTTGCCTCGCTCGATCCGGGTGGCCGCCTCAAGGGCGGTGAGACGATTGGGGGCGCGCATGAGCTGGATGCTCCTAGTTTAAGGTGATGCCGGCATTGCGGATGACAGCCGCCCAGCGATCATGTTCCTTGCCCACGAAGACGGCAAAGGCTTCGGGCGTATCGCCGACGGGCTCCGCGCCCTGGGCCAGCAGTTGCTCGCGTGTCTTGGGATCTTTCAGGATGCGGACAACTTCCGCATTGATGCGGCTGACCACTTGTTTGGGCACGCCGGCTGGCGCAAACATGCCGAACCAGCCTTCCACCACGTAGCCGGGCAGGCCCGACTCGGAAATCGTGGGAACGTCGGGCAGCAGAGGCGATTTCCGCGCCGAGGTCACGCCGAGGGCAATGAGCTTGCCGGAGCGGATATGCGGCAGGCATAGCGGGAGGTTGCAGAACATCATTTGCACGCGCCCGGCGAGCAGATCGGTCAGCGCAGGGGCACCGCCCTTGTAAGGCACGTGAAGGATATCGGTCTTCGACATGGACTTGAATAATTCGGCCGACAGGTGCTGGCTGCCACCGGCGCCTCCCGAGGCATAGCTGTATTGCTGCCTGTGCAGCAGTGCCAGCAGTTCCTTGACTGAGCGCGCGGGAACGCTAGGCGGAACCACAAGCACATTGGGCACGCTGGCCACATTGACCACCGGCACGAAGTCGCGTTGGGGGTCGAACTTGAGGTTGGTGTGGAGGCTGGCATTGATCGCGTTGGTGCTGGCCGCGCCAAAGAGCAGCGTGTAGCCGTCGCGCTCCGCCGCGGCAACATAGCCTGTGCCGATGTTGCCGTCGGCGCCCGCCCGGTTGTCAACCACGACAGGCTGGCCCCAGGCCTCACTGAGCCTGGTTGCAATGATGCGCGCCAGGGTGTCGGTCACGCTGCCAGCGCCGAACGGCACAACCATATGGATCGGCTTGACCGGGTATTGCGAATGTTGTGCCATGGCGGGCAAAGGCAGGAGGGCGCTGAAGCACACTGCGGCGATACTTCCCGCCAGGGTACGGAACAGGGCTTTGGGATTCATGTTGGAGTTCCTATGGGCAAGAATCGCGGGGCTTTGAAGGGGATATCGAAGGCAATCTTATGCTGGTCTATTCGATAGATCCAATATAATATTCCAGAGTATTCATTCATTTTTATGTATCAATGGCTCTCTCGTTGCACGCGTTGCGCCTCTTTGTTGTGGTGGCCGAGGAACTGCATTTCGGACGTGCCGCGGCGCGGCTCCATATGGCACAGCCGCCTTTGAGCCAGCAAATCCGACAACTGGAAGCCAACGTTGGTGCGGACCTGTTTGCGCGAACGACGCGGTCGGTCCAGTTGACGGAGGCGGGCAGGGTGCTCTTCGACCGGGCAAGGCAACTGCTGGCCGATGCGGACGCCGCCGGGCAGGCAGTGCTCAGGGCAGCGCATGGCGAGACGGGACGGATCTCGCTGGGATTTACAAGTACCGCCGCGTACCGCCTCTTGCCACGCATACTGTCTGCGTACCGCAGCGCCTATCCTGCCGTCGCATTCGACTTCACGGAGGCAACGTCAGCCGAGCAGTGGGATGCCTTGCGCGCCGGCAAACTCGACGTGGCGCTGCTGCGCCTGTCCACACCGACGGTGGAAGCGGATTTCGATGCGTTCGAAGCCGATCGTGAGCCGATGTTGCTGGCGTTGCCACTCGGGCATCCGCTCGCCGCAGACGCCACGGTGGCGCCAGCGGCGCTGGATCGCCTTCCGATGGTTGGATTCAGCGCGGTCGGCTCAGCCTATTTTCGCGACCTGAGCCAGAAGATCTATCATGCGGCCGGCGTGCAGCCACGCATCGATCAGGAGAGCGTACTCCCGACCATGCTCGCCCTGGTCGAGGCCGGGCTTGGCGCCGCGCTGGTGCCCGCATCGGCTGCGGAAATGCGCTCGGCACGCGTGACATACCGGCCGTTGCAAGCGGCAAAGTCCAGGCGCGGCGGCACCGTCGATGCCGTGTTGCACTGTGCACGCCCGCATGCCAGCACCAACATGGCCGCGCTCGCATTTGTCAGGCTGCTTGCCACGATGAGCGCGTCGTCGGCTCCTGCAGGCCAGGCCGGATGAACGGAGGGAGCGCAGCCTGCTCGACTATTCATTCTTTCCAGGTGTCAGTTGGGCATAGACATCGTGCGAGATGTCGAGCAGCACCGTGTGATCGATTCCGCCGCTGACGGCATAGCCGAAGTCACCGTCCAGCCAGTAGAAGACATTGACCGGTCCGTCCTGGTACAGCTGGAACGCGGTGGTGTTCGCGCTCGTGGTCCGGTGGGATATGTAGAGGGTGATCCGTTCGCCCTTGGCGTTGCGATACATGAATTGTGCAACGCCCCCACCGGCATCGGGCAGCAAACGGCCGCCGACGAGTTCGAAGCCGACCCGTGTCAGCACCGGCGGGTGCACGTTGGTGCCGAGTCGGTTTGCCAGCCATTGCACAAAATCCTGCTCACGATCGGAACCGATCTCGGCCGGGCGGACAACGTCGGGCATGTAGACCACATGTGCCACGGCCGCATTGCGTGCAAGTCCGTCCTGGCCCTGCAGGCTGCCGATCGGCTCATTGCTCGCGAGTTGACCCGTCATGCGCGGCATCATCTGACTCCCGACACCGAGTGCAATGCCCAGCACCAGCGTGGCGGCGATACCCGCAAAGCGAGGCCAGTTGGCCGCTTCGCCCCGGCCCGGGTGCCTTGCAGATGATGGCTGAAGGCGTTTGGGCACCGGCTCGGCCAGGACCCTGTCATAGCGCTCGTGGAGCAGACTGTTCAGCGAGAAATAGTCACTGATCCTTGCCGCGAGGGCCGGGTCCTGCTCCAGGGCTCGCTCAACCTGGGCGCGGCGCTCTTCCGACAGCGCCCCGTCGGCGTAGGCATGAAGATCGTCTTCGGAAATGGAAATCCGTTGTTCGCTCATTGCACCACCCTGAGTCTTGCGCTGGATTGCGAGCCCGCCATCAGTGCCCGCAACCGTTCCCGGCCACGCGACAGGCGGGACATCACGGTGCCAATCGGGACATCAAGCGCAATCGCTACATCGGCGTAGCTCATTTCCTCCAGACCCACCAGGAGGACGACTTCACGCTGTTCCACAGGCAGGCGCTGCAACGCGTAGTCGAGATCGCGAATTTCCAGCGAGCGCATTTGCTCCGGGGGCACTGCGTATTCGCCCTCATCCACGGAATCATCGTCGACCGATACGTGCACCACGCGCTCGGAGGCCCGGCGAATCTGGTTGATAAAAAGATTATGCATAATTGAGAACAGCCAGGCGCGCAAGTCAGAACCTGGACGGAACTGCTCGGTTCGGCCCAACGCGCGTTCCAGCGTGTCTTGTACAAGGTCGTCGGCCAGGTCGTGATTGTGGATCAATGCCCTGGCATACCTGCGCATCCGTGGCACATGCTCGACCAACTCATCCTGGATTTTCATGGCCCGCTCCAGTCGGGAACTGTCGTTGCCGAGGCGATCCCATCTCACTCTAGTCCTTGTCGATGCGCTCGACGTCAGCGCGAAGTCATGAGATCGGCCGCCTGCATCAAGCGCGGGGTATTGGCGCTACCGGCGAGCACGTAGTGAGTGGTACCGGTCTTCCAGGTCAGCAAACGAACATCGCCAACCCGGCGTGCGGACCAATGTGGCGTTGCCGGATCAAAAGGCAGGGCGCGGGCCTCCAGCAGGACGATACGCCGCTGATTCGGGCCTTCATAGACCGATTGAAGCACTTCAGACACCGGCCCGATGCGAACCGGCTTTCGACTCATAAGACTGAATCCGACCGAATTCAGGTCGGGCGAGGGCCTGCCTCCGGCCATGTCGATCGCACTGGGATAAGCAGGTGCACTTATTGCCTCGACCAGTGCAAGTACCGCCACACTGTCCAGCTCCTTGTTCGACGCGCTTGCGCCAGCCAGCCACCCGCCCACTGCCGCCAGCAGCACCAGGCCGGATACGAGCATGCGGGCAACCCTGCGGGTGTACCTCACGGGCCGCTTGCTGGCCGAGCGAGAATCAGCTTCCCGCGCAACGTCGTGATGAGAATACGATTGTTTGATCTGCTCGTTGAGGCGCATGTAGAAGGCAATCCTGCCAGCTTCGCTGGGGTAGCCTTCAAGATACCTGTGGAGGCTGGCGGCCTTGCCGGGGGGCAGGAGACCATCGGCATGCGCCTGGATATCGACTTCCGAGAGCCGTTCGGTGTCGGGGGCGTTGTCAAGGTGCATGGCAGCGTGCCGTAGTTAGTCAAGGGGTCTTGATTCGTAAACACGCTGGCTTCGCTTTTATTCCCGTTGGTCTCGCGGCGTCATTTGCATATTCTCCTAAGATATTGATGCCGCTCCGAGTGGCGGCTCCTGCGAGGGGTTGCCGAAATGACTATGTCCGCTGCCAGAATCGCGTCAAGCCTTGTGGCGATGGGGTGGCTGACGCTTGCCATCCATGCAATGCCGGCTCGCGCGGCCGGCAGCACGGCGGACGACGAGGGGGAGCGCGCGTTCCTGGCCGAAAACGGCGCGGCCATGACCGCCATGATGAGGCACATGGAAATCACGCCGAGCGGCAATATCGATCGGGACTTTGTCTCCACGATGGCGCCACACCACCAGGGTGCGATCGATATGGCGCAGGCCTATCTGCGCTTTGGCCACAATGAGCAACTGCGTCGTCTGGCGCAGGAGATCATCGTTGAGCAGCAGCAGGAGATCCTTGCCATGCGTCTGGCGGTAGGGCTGCCGCTACCGCCCCCGGTTGCGGCCCCCACCGACATCGGCAGGCCGACCGGCATATCAGTGCCTGTGGAGGAAGCGCACCGTGAAGGCGGTGAGCGCGTCTTGCCCGTGCATGGCCACCAACCAGAGCAGTCGCAGGAGTCAAGATGAAATTCGAATCGCTCCTTGTCCTCGTCCTGACGGTCAGTGCCCTGGCGGCGGCGGCACCGTCATTGGCTGGGCAGGCCCCCGTATCCCAGTCCGAACCGGATATCCCTGTCAGCCACCGTGACCGCCTCTATGCCGCCGAGCAATTTTCGAACACGGTTTCCGTGGTGGACCCGGTCGATCATCGTCTGCTTGGCCTGATCCGGCTCGGGGATCCTTCGCCCGGAAATTTCAGTCCGCTCTACCGTGGACAGGTGCTGGTACATGGCATGGGCTTCTCACCAGACCATCGGACCCTGGCCATTGTCTCCATCGGTTCAAATTCGGTGACGTTCATCGATACGCAAACCAATGCGGTCAAGCACGCTACCTACGTCGGCAGGGCGCCGCATGAGGCGTTCTACACGCCAGACGGCAGCGAGGTCTGGGTTACCGTGCGCGGAGAAAACTATGTTGCGGTTCTCGATGCCAAAACCTTCGAAGAGAAGACCCGTATTGTCGTGCCCGCCGGACCTGGCATGCAGATCTTCTCGCCCGATGGCAAGTACGGCTACGTGTGCTCTTCATTCAATCCGGAAACCGAGGTGATCTCATTGGCCGAGCACAAGATCGTGGGTGCGGTGAAGCAGGACAGCCCGTTTTGTCCGAATATCGCCGCCACGCCGGACGGCAGGCAGGTCTGGTTCACACTCAAGGATACTGGAAGGGTTCAGGTCTTTGACGCACGTCCTCCATTCGCCCGCATCAAGAGCTTCGAAACCGGTCCCCTCACAAACCACGTGAACTTCGCGCGCAATGCCAAGGGCAGTTTTGCCTACGTGACTGTGGGCGGGTTGAATCAGGTAAAGGTCTTTCGTACCGATGATTTTTCACAGGTGGCTACCATTCCAACGGGGAGCCTGCCTCACGGCATCTGGCCCTCGGGCGATGGCAGCCGCATGTATGTGGGTCTGGAAAATGCCGATGCCATCGCTGCCATCGACACGCTGAGCAACAAGGTGATCGCGACGGTTCCGGTAGGCCAGGCACCGCAGGCGATTGCATATGTACCGAACGCAGTGACGCAAGGGGATGGAACGCAGAACCTGGAGCCGCTTGGCATTGCCGGGCAGGCAAGCCACCTGACGCTATTGGCGCCGAACAAGGGGCAGCCGGGCGGGAAGGCAGCCGCCGCGAGCAGCATTACGTTATTCGACCAGGGGTTGGTGCAGGTGCTGCAGGCGGCGGTGACCGGCCTTCAGCCGAGGCAACCTTATGTATTGGCGCTTGCGAACAAAGCTGACGGCGGTGGGCCGCTCGAGCCGCTTGCCGTGTTCATGACGAATCCGGCCGGCGCGGCCATCGTCAATACCATCGGGCCGATCCGGCAGGTCGTTGCGCCGGGAACAAGCGCCGCAGAGGACATGCGCCGCTACCTCGTGGTAGCCCCGCAGATCTCGGGAAAGCCTGGCGCTCCGGTTCAGGTGCAGGCTCCCTGATCGCGGCGGGACCACCGGGTGGCATCAGCAGCTGTGGGTGACACGCGGTGGTTGTCGCGAGTCATCCGCAGCGCTGCAAGGATTGCTGTCATTCCAGTCTGGCGAGTGATTGAGGCCCGTTGTCAGGCATGGGTTCCGTCGATGTAGGGATCGGCAGCGCTTGCGGGAGAAATAGACGTGCCCGTGCGATCCATGCCTGCAAGGGTTCGAGCGGCGTCGATACGATCATTCAGCGCCGAATTTCAGGCACCATCGGTGAATGCGTCACGCTGTCCGATGCGGGCGCCATCGGTGAATGCGTCGCGCTGTCCGATGCGGGCACCATCGGTGAATGCGTCACGCTGTCCGATGCGGGTGCCATCGGTGAATGCGTCACGCTGTCCGATGCGGGCGCCATCGGTGAATGCGTCACGCTGTCCGATGCGAGCGCCATCGGCATAGACGTCGCGGGGCGAATTGACAGCCGCACCGGCGGCTTGGGAAGCAAGGGCGGCGGCTGTGGCAATCAGCAGGGCAGCGCCGGAGATGTGGCCGAGGCGTTTCATGAGTAGCTCCTTGGGGCATGGATGGAAAAGCTTCAACGACCGGATCCGTGCGGCCTGCAGGAGCCGCGCCATGTTGCGATCGTTACTACCGTATACGCGCCGTTATCGCGAAATATTCCCGACGTCAGACTAAAAGTTTGAGTCGGTTTCATGGATGCCTGGTGTGCATCCGATGTGCGAAGTGAGCGGACACGGCGAGCGGGTATCCCGGTTGCAGTCGCCAAAGTGATGGAAGCTCGGCGTGACAACCCCGCGTCCAGGTTGATTTCCGTGGGCATCGCGCGCGCTATCAAACGCTACCAGTGGATTGAAGCCGCCGCATTCACTAATGTCCCCTTCCGGGGCCATTGTGAACGAGGCAGCCGAGGATCCGCGCTCTTCGAGGCAAAGCACGTTACCGCGAGGGCGCCTGCGACACCAACGCTGCGCCGGTATTTCCCTGGTGCGTTTTTGCTAGTTGCTGTAGTGCCGTTTGCAGATCGGCCGGATATTTGCCTTCTCTGCTTGGCTCGTATCCCAGGGCCGCCAGTTCCTGGACTTCACGGAGCAAATCCGCTCGCGTGACGTTAGGGGCTGTGACTTGTGCGTACTGCGCGAACACTGGAGTGGCAATGAGGGCCGTTACCGAGATGACTGCTGCACAGACAATACGAATAGGGTCTTTCATGATGACGTTCCTTCACAAGATGTTTGCTATCGCGCGCTGAAAGCCGCCGGTGCTCAGTTGCGGGCCCCGTCCGTATAGCCATCCCTCGAACTGATCCGCGCACCATCGGAAAACACGTCACGTTGTCCAACGCGCGCGCCATCCGTGAAGACATCGCGCTGGCCAATACGCGTGCCGTCGGTATAGACGTCGCGAGGCGAAGTGACTGCGGCAACGGCGGCCTGCGAGGCGAAGGTGGTAACGGTGGCAATCAGCAGGGCAGCACCGGAAATTTGACTGAGGCGTTTCATGATCGACTCCTTGGCGAACGATTACAGAGATGACAGTTCAACGACCGGACCTGCGAGGCTTTATGTGCAGCGCCATGTTGCGATCGTTACTGCGTATACGCCGCGAGATCGCGGAGCATTCCCGATGCAGGATTGAAATTTCAAATTGGCGCCATAGTGCCGCGCCGCGCAGCGCACGGGCCACCACGCGAGGCTGTGATGAATGCGGAGAACGTGAAGCCGGCGCCCGTCCGGCAGCTTCCAGAATGAGACTGCCGGTCTCGTCGGGAATGTGAGATCGACGATACGTGACTCGCCTTCAGCTCGAAGGTCCTGGCCCCCATGCGCTTGGCCATGAAGCTCTGGAGGCCAGGGTTGATGGTCCGGCCGCCCAAGGAAAACCGCGGCCCACTCGGGTCCGTCAGATCGCCATAGATAGACGCGTCTTTTTCCTTGCCGCCATCCGCGCCTGCAGCTCTCCGTGTGGCTCTTTCCACATCCCATTCATCACCGCCTCGCGTCGTGACCCGTGTGCTGCACCGCACGGCCCGACCGCGTGGCGTTATGACGGCAAATCAAAATTTCGATCTGACGACGGGAATGATTTCCGATCGCGCAGCGTATACGGCAGTAACGATCGCAACGTGGCGCTGCTGCTGCAGGCCTCTCGGATCCGGTCGTTGACTGTCATCTCTCTGTCCGGTTTTCAAGGAGCTACTCATGAAACGTCTCAGCCAATTCTCTGGTGCCGCCCTGCTGATTGCCACGGCCGCCACCTTTGCCTCGCAAGCCGCCGTGGCCGCGGTCAATTCGCCTCGTGACGTCTATACGGATGGCGCGCGTATCGGCCAGCGTGATGTCTTCACGGACGGCGCACGCATCGGAGCGCGCGATGTCTTTACCGATGGAGCACGCGTCGGACCGCGCGACGTGTTCTCCGATGGTGCCCGCGTCGATTCGAGGAACGTCTACACGGACGGCGCTCGCAACTAGGCCCTGGCGCTTTCCACGCACCCGTTAGCCAATGCCTTGCCGGGGAGAGGGTTGCGTGGTTCGAGTAGCGATCTTGGCTTTGCCGTCAAAGGTATCAGGGCTACGCAAAGCTCAATGACCTCGCTTGACGAGGTGGAGAGGAATATGTCAGAAAATATCAATTCGCGTCGTCGCGGCTTCATGGGCATGACAGCCGTGGCGCTTGCCGCTGCCCAGTTTGGCGTGCCGCGTTCCGCCAGGGGCCAGACACGTTCGCCGAATTCGTCGGTCGTGCCTTCGGCCTTGCCGGGTGCCCATACATCGTTTGCGTCAATGAAGCAGGTCGACGCCGCGCTGCTTAATGTCGGCTACGCCGAGGCGGGGCCGGTCGACGGACCCGCGGTCATCCTGCTGCACGGCTGGCCCTACGATATTCATAGTTTCGTTGACGTGGCGCCGCTGCTGGCGTCGCGCGGGTATCGCGTGCTTGTCCCGTATCTGCGCGGCTACGGTACTACGCGTTTCCTGTCGCAAGAGACGATGCGCAACGGGCAACCGACTGCCGTGGCCGCAGATATCGTCGCGCTGATGGATGCGCTCAATATCCGGCATGCGACACTCGCCGGGTTCGATTGGGGGGCGCGCACCGCCGATATCATCGCGGTGCTGTGGCCGGAGCGTTGCAAGGGGCTGGTGTCGGTAAGCGGCTACCTGATCGGGAGCCAGAAAGGCGGTGCGTTGCCGCTGCCGCCCGAGGCAGAGTTCCAGTGGTGGTACCAGTTCTACCTTGCAACCGATCGCGGGCGGGCCGGCTACGAACAATATACGCACGATTTTGCCAAGCTGATCTGGAGGCAAGCCTCACCGGGATGGAAGTTCGATGACGCCACGTTTGAGCGGAGTGCATCGGCCTTCAACAATCCAGACCATGTCGCCATTGCCGTCCACAACTATCGCTGGCGGCAAGGTCTTGCCTCTGGCGAAGCAAAGTATGACGCCTTTGAGCAGCGACTTTCCCTGGCGCCGTCCATTGGTGTGCCGACCATCACCATGGAAGGCGATACCAACGGCGCACCGCACCCGGCGCCGAGCGCCTATGCGGGCAAGTTCACCGGGAAATACGAGCACAGGACTATCACGGGGGGCATCGGCCATAACCTCCCACAGGAAGCGCCTCAGGCATTCGCGCAGGCCGTGATCGACGTCGGCAGGCTTTAAGCCCGAATTGCGCGAAGCCTATGTCCAGTTCCATCGTTGCCCATGCCGACACCACCCCTTGCCGGGTAGGCAGCACTGTCGCGGTCATCGACGCCAGACCGAAGTGGGTCGATCCATCGGACGAGCACGCAGTCGACGCAGGTTGACAGCCTTCTCTCGTCCTTTCTTTCTCGGGCGAGGCCGTGAGGCCTCGCATCTCAGCGCTGGTACGACGGCGGCAGGAAGCCCGCGAAGCGCTGCTGCGTGGTCGCCTTGAACTCAGGCGACTGGTAGGCATCGCGGATGTCCTTGACGAAGGGCTTGCTCACGTCGGCGGTGCGCACGGCCACCAGATTCATGTAGTAGTCGGGGATCTTCTCCAGCGCCAGGGCTTCGGTCAGCTTGAGGCCGGAGGAGAGGGCGAAGTTGCCGTTGACGAAGGCGTAGTCCACGTCGTCGAGCGAGCGCGGCAGCTGCGCGGCCTCGAGCTGGATCAGCTTGAGCTTGTTCGGGTTGGTTTCGATGTCGCGCTCGCTGGCACGGATCKGGTCGGTGCCGGGCTTCAGCGTGACCCAGCCGGTCTGCTGCAGGATAGCGATGGCACGCGCCAGGTTGGACGGATCGTTGGGCAGCGAGACGGTGGCGCCCGCTTTCACTTCGGTCAGGGTCTTGTGCTTGCGGCTGTAGATGCCRATSGGSGCRGTGGGCACCTGSACSASYTCSGACAGCTGCAGCTTGCGGTCGCCGGAGAATTTCTTCAGGTAGGCCACGTGCTGGAAGGCATTGGCGTCGATGGCGCCATCGGCCAGCGCCAGGTTGGGCTGCACGTAGTCGCTGAACTCGACGATGGTGACCTTGTAGCCTTTCTTTTCCAGCAGGGGCTTGATGCCGTAGCGGATCTGGTCGGAGTACGGGCCGGCGGTGGCGCCGAAGCGGATTTCCTTCTTGTCCGGATCGGCCGCGCCGGCCGTCTGGATCACGCCCAGCGCGAGCACCGCGCCGATCAGTCGAATTCCTAGACCCAATTTCATCAAAGCTCCCCTTGTCGTTGGTATGTAGCGGGCCTGGGCGCGCTTGGCGCGAACAGGCAAGGGGCTCATTGTAGTGGGGGTCTTATGCGCAAGGAACGAGTTAATGCGCATGGTGATATTACGTCGGGGAATAAGCAGGCGATGCAGGCAGGCGATGCGCCTGGCCGCTTCCCCGGCCCTCTCCCGCCGGGCGGGAGAGGGGGCGGACCGGCAGCGGCGTCAGGCAGCTGCCAGCGCGCGGTCCAGGTCTTCCAGCAGGTCGTCGATATGCTCGATGCCGATCGACAGGCGCACCATGTCTTCGCTCACGCCGGCGGCCTTCAGTTCCGCTGCGTCGAGCTGGCGGTGCGTGGTGGATGCGGGGTGCGTGGCCAGCGACTTGGCGTCGCCGATGTTGACCAGGCGGGTGAACAACTGCAGCGCATCGAGGAAACGTGCGCCGGCTTCCCGCCCGCCGCTCTTGAGGCCGAAGGAGAGGATGCCGGGGCCGCGGCCGCCGAGGTAGCGCTGCACCAGGGCGTGGTCCGGGTGCTCGGGCAGGCCGGCGAAGTTGACCCATTCGACCTTGGGGCTGGCCTTGAGGTGGCGCGCCACGGCCAGCGCGTTTTCCGTGATGCGGTCCAGGCGCAGGGCCAGGGTCTCGATGCCTTGCAGGATCWGGAAGGCGTTGAACGGCGACAGCGCGGCGCCGGTATTGCGCAGGGGTACCACGCGCGCGCGGCCGATGTACGCAGCGGCGCCGAGCGCTTCGGTGTAGACCACGCCGTGGTAGGACACATCGGGTTCGTTCAGGCGCTTGAAGCGCGCCTTGTGCTCGGCCCAGGGGAACTTGCCGCTGTCGACGATGGCGCCGCCCACGCTGTTGCCGTGGCCGCCCAGGTACTTGGTGAGCGAGTGCACGACGATGTCGGCGCCATGCTCGAAGGGCCGGCACAGGTAGGGCGACGGCACGGTGTTGTCGACGATCAGCGGGATGCCGTGGTTGTGGGCCACCTTGGCAATGGCGGCGATGTCGACGATGTTGCCGAGCGGATTGCCGACCGATTCGACGAAGATGGCCTTGGTGCGCTCGTCGATGAGGTCGCCGAAGGCGGCGGGGTTGCGGCCGTCGGCGAAGCGTGTCTCGATGCCGGACAGCGGCAGCGTGTGGGCGAACAGGTTGTAGGTGCCGCCGTAGAGCTGGCTGGCCGAGATGATGTTGTCGCCGGCTTCGGCGATGGTCTGGATGGCGTAGGTGATGGCCGCCATGCCGGACGCCAGCGCCAGCGCGCCCACGCCGCCCTCGAGCGCGGCCAGGCGCTGCTCGAGCACGTCGTTGGTGGGGTTCATGATGCGGCTGTAGATATTGCCGGGCACCTTGAGGTCGAACAGGTCGGCGCCGTGCTGCGCATTGTCGAAGGCGTAAGCCACGGTCTGGTAGATCGGCACGGCCACCGCGCGGGTGGTGGGGTCGGGGGAGTAGCCGCCGTGGACTGCAATCGTCTCGATTTTCATAGTCTTTTCTTGTTGGATTTCCAGGTGGATTACGTCGTGGAAGACGTCGTGGATTACGTCGCGGATGACTTCTTGGATGACTTGGTGGCTGGACGCCGCCCGGGAGCGGGCATGGTAGCAGCGCGGGTTGGCGCTTGCCATGGCGGCGGCCGGTGATCGCACCCGGCGCCGGCCGCCATGCCCGGCCGGCGGCTGGCCGGGGTCATTGGCTGGCGAGCGGGAAGGTGGCCTGCCAGACGTTGTCCCTGACCTGGAGGGCGGCGGGAATCAGCTTTTGCTGGTGGAACAGGTCGGCCACCTGCTGCTGGACGGCCACCACTTCCGGCGTGACCGGGATCGCGCCGTAGGGCACGCGCTTGAGCCAGGCCTCCACCACCTGCACGTCCAGGCCCACGGCGGGGGCGAGCAGGGCGGCGGTCTCGCCGGGGTTCTTCGCCACCCACAGGCCGGTGGTGCGCAGTTGTTCGAGGATGGCGTTGACGACCTGGGGCTGTGCCTTGACGAAGCCGCCGGCGGCTTCGTAGAAGTTGAAGGGCGAGGGCACGCCTTCGTAGTCGGCGATGGTGCGCACCTTGAGCGCCTTCTGCGCGAGCGCATAGTACGGATCCCACACCACCCAGGCGTCCACGTTGCCGCTTTCGAAGGCGGCGCGCGCATCGGCGGGCGGCAGGTAGATCGGCTGGATGTCCTGCAGGCTCAGGCCGTTCTTCTTGAGCAGTTGCACCAGCAGGTAGTTGGAACTGGAACCCTTTTGCAGCGCGACGCGCCTGCCCTTGAGATCGGCCACGGTGCGCACCGGCGATTTGTCCAGCACGAACAGCGCCTCGTTGGTCTTGCCGCCGGGCTCCGCGCCGACGTAGACGAAGTTGGCCCGGGCGGCCTGGGCGAACACGGCGGGCGGCGCGCCGGTGTAGCCAAAGTCGATGCTGCCGGCATTGAGCGCCTCGAGCAGCTGCGGGCCGGCGGGGAATTCCTTCCACTCCACCTTGTAGCCCAGCGGCGCGAGCTTCTTGTCGAGCGAGCCCTGGGCCTTGAGCACGGCGAGCAGGCCGGCTTTCTGGTAGCCCACGCGCACGGACTGTTCGGCGGCGCCAGCGGTCGCGGACCAGGACAGGGCGGCGCAGGAGAGGGCGGCGAAGGACAGGGCGAGGCCAAGGCGGCGGGGCCAGTTGCGCAACAGGGTCATGCGATTTTCTCCGGGTGGGGTCGGGGATCGGGAGGGATCCGGGCCGGCCCCATGGTTGCGAAATCGCGGCGCGAGGGGAACGAAGCTTATTGCATTTGGATAGAACTGCCGGGGTCGCCGGGGGTCAGAGCGTGGGCCGCCGGCGCCGGCGCGCGACGCCGCGCGCACGTTGTGATTTGTGCAACTGCTTTCAAGGGTGCGCACCCTGCGACACCTTGACGCACTCGCAGAATTTTCTGACAAGCGAGCCGTTGGCGGCGTGATCGCGAAAGATGGTGCATTGTCCGATTAACCGAACAGTGTGTTCCAGGTTCCGGGTTTACCCTCGTTGCTGCAATGCGGTAGATTCGCGGCCACGATGTCTGACGTACCGCGATTCTCAGCCAGAAACCACGTTTGCCGCACCGGCAGGCGTGATGGGTATCGCGAGCGCGGCATCCTTCTGTGTGGACCGCCGCAGTCCCACGGTGCTCCGTCCTACAAGGACCGAGCCAGCCTGCTAGCCCCGTCCTACAAGGATCAAGCCAGTCTGCCGTTGATTGGCGCCTCGCCGGGCAAGCAGGTCGCTTAACCAGGTTTCCCGTTTTCCCCCAAGCCTTAAGGCTGCCTTTCGCTCGCGCCTAGGCGGCAAAACTGCGCCGCGCCGTCGTTCCGTGGCCTACACAACCAGTCGTGACATGAAGATACCCAAACTTCCGCGTTGGACGCGGTTCCTGCCCTGCGGCGGCCTGTTGCTGGCCGGCTGCAACATGACCGTGCTAGATCCCAAGGGCCAGATCGGCGCCGACGAGAAATCCATCATCCTGATCGCGACCTGGCTGATGCTGCTGGTGGTGGTGCCGGTGATCGTCCTGGTATTCACCTTCGCCTGGAAATACCGGGCCAGCAACAAGAACGCCCGCTACGAACCGAACTGGTCCCACTCCACCGGTATCGAGGTGGTGGTGTGGCTGATCCCGTGCCTGATCATCCTGGTGCTGGGCATCATCACGTGGAAGTCCTCGCACGACCTGGACCCGTACAAGCCCATCGAATCCGACGTCAAGCCGATCACCATCGAGGCCGTGGCGCTGAACTGGAAGTGGCTGTTCATCTACCCCGAACTGCATATCGCCACCGTCAACGAGATCGCGTTCCCGGTCAATACGCCGGTGAACTTCAAGATCACGTCCGATTCGATCATGAACTCGTTCTTCATCCCGCAACTGGGCAGCCAGATCTACGCGATGGCCGGGATGGAGACCAAGCTGCACCTGATCGCCAACGCAGCCGGCACCTACGACGGCATGTCCGCCAACTACAGCGGCGGCGGCTTCTCGGGCATGAAGTTCAAGGCCAAGGCCGTGTCGAACTTCGACTTCGAGCAATGGGTCAAGCAGGTACGCGCCTCGTCGCGCGAGCTGACCCTGGCTGACTACGAACAACTGGCCAAGCCCAGCGAGAAGGAACCCGTGGCGATGTTCGCCAAGGTCGATCCGCAGCTGTTCCACGGCATCCTGCACAAGTACATGGACGGCACCGGCGGCGCCATCGCCGGAAACGGTACCTCGTTCGGTCCTGTCTGCACCTCGCGCAACACCCTCGGCACCAGCCAGGTGTCCATGGCCGCGCCCGCCCTGCCGGCGCCGGGCTCGAATTCCTAGGAGTAAAGATGTTTGGCAAATTGAGTTTGGATGCCATTCCGTTCCACGAGCCCATCGTCATGGGCACGTTGTCGATGGTGGCACTGGGTGGTCTGGCGCTGTTCGCGCTGATTACCTATACCCGCAAGTGGGGTTGGTTGTGGAATGAATGGTTCACCTCGGTCGACCACAAGAAGATCGGCATCATGTATTCCGCCGTGGCGATGATCATGCTGCTGCGCGGCTTTGCCGACGCCATCATGATGCGCACGCAACTGGCGCTGTCCACCAACGGCTCGCCGGGCATCCTGCCGCCCGAGCACTACGACCAGATCTTCACCGCCCACGGCGTGATCATGATCTTCTTCGTGGCCATGCCGCTGATGACGGGCCTGATGAACCTGGTCGTGCCGCTGCAGATCGGCGCGCGCGACGTGGCCTTCCCGTTCCTCAACACGCTGAGCTTCTGGCTGTTCGTGGCCGGCGCCATGCTGGTCAACGTCTCGCTGGGCGTCGGCGAGTTCGCGCGCACCGGCTGGCTGGCCTATCCGCCGCTGTCGGGCCTGCAGTTCAGCCCTGGCGTGGGGGTGGACTACTACCTGTGGAGCTTGCAGATCTCGGGCCTGGGCACCTTGCTCACCGGCGTGAACTTCCTGGTCACCATCCTCAAGATGCGCGCCCCGGGCATGACCCTGATGCGCATGCCGGTGTTTACCTGGACCGCGCTGTGCACCAACGTGCTGATCATCGCCGCCTTCCCGGTGCTGACCGTCTCGCTGGGCCTGCTGGGTCTTGACCGCTATCTCGGCATGCACTTCTTCACGAACGAGATGGGCGGCAACGCCATGATGTACGTGAACCTGATCTGGATCTGGGGCCACCCCGAGGTGTACATCCTGATCCTGCCGGCGTTCGGTATCTTCTCCGAGATCATCTCGACGTTCTCCGGCAAGAAGCTGTTCGGCTACAAGGGCATGGTGTACGCGACCGCGGCCATCATGGTGCTGTCGTTCCTGGTCTGGCTGCACCACTTCTTCACGATGGGCTCCGGCGCCAGCGTGAACGCGTTCTTCGGCATCACCACCATGATCATCTCCATCCCGACCGGGGTGAAGATCTTCAACTGGCTGTTCACCATGTACCGCGGCCGCGTACGCATGACCACGCCGGTGCTGTGGACGCTGGGCTTCATGGTCACCTTCGTGATCGGCGGCATGACCGGCGTGCTGATGGCCGTGCCCGCAGCCGACTTCGTGCTGCACAACAGCCTGTTCCTGATCGCCCACTTCCACAATGTGATCATCGGCGGCGTGCTGTTCGGCTACCTGGCCGGCATCACCTACTGGTTCCCGAAGGCCTTCGGCTTCAAGCTSGACGAGCGYCTGGGCAAGTGCGCCTTCTGGTGCTGGCTGGTKGGYTTCTACKTSGCSTTCATGCCGCTGTACGTGCTSGGCYTSATGGGCATGACCCGTCGCCTGAACCACACCGACAACCCGGCCTGGAACCCGTTCCTGTACACGGCCGTGGCCGGCGCCGCGCTGATCGGCCTGGGCATCGTGTTCCAGGTGCTGCAGATCGTGGTGAGCGTGCGTAACCGCAAGGCGCTGGCCGACGTCACGGGCGACCCGTGGGATGGCCGCACGCTCGAGTGGGCCACTTCGTCGCCGCCGCCGTTCTACAACTTCGCGCACACCCCGGTGGTGCGTGACCTGGACGCCTTCGCCGACATGAAGGCCCGTGGCGAGCTGCCCAAGCAGGAAGCGCACTACGAGCAGATCCACATGCCGAAGAACACCGGCGCCGGCTTCTACATGGGCGCGTTCAGCTTCGTGCTGGGCTTCGCGGCCACGTGGCATATCTGGTGGCTGGCCGTCGTGGGCCTGGTGGGCATGATCGTGTCCTTCATCTTCCGCAGCAACGACGACCATATCGACTACTACGTGCCCGCACGCGAAGTCGAGGCAGTCGAAAAGACTCACTTCCAGCGCGTCGCGTCGCAGGCCTGAAACCTATGTCTACACAAGTCCTAGACCGTCATTCCGCGCATGCCGCCCCGGCGCATGCCCATGACCATTCGCACGACCACGCCCATCACGACACCAGCGCCAACACCGTGTTCGGCTTCTGGGTCTACCTGATGAGCGACTGCATCATCTTCGCCGGTCTGTTCGCCGCCTTCGCGGTGCTGCGCGGTGAAGTGGCGGGCGGCCCCTCGGGCAAGGAACTGTTCGAACTGAACTACGTCCTGGTCGAGACCTTCCTGCTGCTGTTCTCCAGCCTGACCTCGGGCATGGCGATGGTCGCCCTGCACAACGGCCAGAAGGCCCGCCTGCAGTTCTGGCTGGCCATCACCTTCCTGTTCGGCGTGGCCTTCATCGGCATGGAAATCAACGAGTTCCATCACATGATCGCCGAAGGCGCGGGCCCTGGCCGCAGCGCTTTCCTGTCGTCGTTCTTCACGCTGGTCGGCACCCACGGCCTGCACGTGGCCAGCGGCCTGCTGTGGATGGCCGTGCTGATCTGGCAGATCGCCCGCAAGGGCCTGACGCCGACCATGAACAAGCGCCTGGCTTGCTTCGCGCTGTTCTGGCACTTTCTGGACATCGTCTGGATCGGCGTGTTCACCGTGGTCTACCTGATGGGAGCGATGTAATGGAACACAGCAACGTCTCGACCGCCGGCCACGGCGCGCATGGCACCAGCGCCGGCGGCGCCAGCCACAGCAGCGTCAAGGGCTATGTCATCGGCTTCGTGCTGGCGGTCATCCTGACCGTCATCCCGTTCAAGCTGGTGATGGGCGGCACGCTGGACGGCGCCACCACGCTGGCCGTCATCCTCGGCCTGGCCGTGGTGCAGATCGTCGTGCACCTGGTGTACTTCCTGCACATGGACCGCTCCTCGGAGCAGCGCTGGAACGTGATGGCCCTGGCCTTCACCGCGCTGATCCTGGTGATCGTGGTCGCCGGTTCGCTGTGGATCATGCACAACATGAACAGCAACATGATGGTGCACTGAGAGTCTTCCTCCCGGTGTAGCGACAAAGGCGGCCTGCGGGCCGCCTTTGTCGTTTCCGGGGACGGACGGCGGCGTTCGCCGCCTTTTCCGGCTTTTCCGCCTTTCCTGCCTTGGAGCTTGTCCTGGATGAAGCGAAGCGGTCCCGGCCAGGAGAGCGGGCAAGGCAAGGCCGCRCAACGACGCCCGGCGCTTCTTGAACCGGCCTCCTACGCCGCCCGCTGTTGCGCCGCCGCGCGCGGATGCACCGGCCGCGCCAGCCCCAGGTGCTCGCGCAGCGTGGTGCCTTCGTAGCGCTCGCGGAACAGCCCGCGGCGGCGCAGTTCGGGCAACACCAGTTCGATGAAGTCATCGAGTCCGCCCGGCAGCCACGGCGGCATGATGTTGAAGCCGTCGGCGGCGCCGCCTTCGAACCATGCCTGGAGCTGGTCGGCGATGCTCTGCGGCGTGCCGTGGATGGACCAGTGCCCGCGCGCGGTGGCCACGCGCAGGTAGAGCTGTCGGATCGTCAGCCCCTCCTTGCGGGCCAGGCCCGTCACCAGCTGGAAGCGGCTCTTGGCGCCGTTGGGCTCGGGCAGGTCGTCGGGTAGCGGGCCGTCGAGCGGGTAGCCTGACAGATCCACGCCGCCGAGGTTCTGCGATAGCAGGGCGAGGCCGACGGCCGGGTGGATCAGGCTCTGCAGCTCCTCGAACTTTTCCTTTGCCTCGGCCTCGCTGCGGCCGATCACCGGGAACACGCCGGGCATGATCCTGAGCTGGTCGGGCGAGCGGCCATAACGCGCCATCCGGCCCTTGAGACCTTGGTAGAACGCGCGCGCGTCCTGGAGTGATTGCTGCGCGGTGAAGATGACTTCGGCGGTGCGCGCGGCCAGTTCCTGGCCGGCCTCGGACGAACCGGCCTGTACGATCACCGGATGGCCCTGCGGCGGGCGGGAGACGTTGAGCGGGCCGCGCACCTGGAAGTGCCTGCCATGGTGATCGAGCGCGCGCAGCTTGTCCGCGTCGAAATGCAGGCCGCTGTCCTTGTCGTAGAGAAAGGCGTCGTCTTCCCACGTGTCCCACAGGCCCGTCACCACGTCGACGAATTCCTCGGCGCGCGCGTAGCGGTCGGCGTGCTCGGGATGCTTGTCGAGGCTGAAGTTGCGTGCTTCCGCGTCGGACCACGAGGTGACCACGTTCCAGCCGGCGCGCCCGCCGCTGAGGTGGTCGAGCGAGGCGAACTTGCGCGCCACGTGGAAGGGCTCGTTGTAGGTGGTGGAGACGGTCGCCACCAGGCCGATGCGCTGCGTCACCGCCGCCAGCGCCGACAGCAGCGTGAGCGGCTCGAAGGTGGCGGCACGCGCGCTGCGCGGCAGGGTGGTGTCGTCGAGCGTGCGGATCGCCACGCCGTCGGCCAGGAATATCGTGTCGAAGGCGGCGGCCTCGGCGCGCTGTGCCAGCCGCACATAGTGGGCCAGGCTTTGCCCGGCATCGGGCTCGGCGCCGGGGTGACGCCAGCCGGCCACGTGGTGGCCGGTGGCTTGCAGGAAGGCGCCCAGGCTGAGCTGGCGCCGCGGTGTTGTCTGGCTCATCGATGACTCCGGGATCGGTCCGGGCCGCTTACGCAGCGGCGCGGGCGGCCCCCGCATGGTTGGCGGATTCGCCGTGCTTCGGGGCACCCGACTTGACCGATATGCTGTGCCGGCCGTCCACGCTGACCGGCACATCGCCGGCAATGGTGACCCGCCGCACCACGCGCTTGGCATCGCCGTAGTCGTTGATGGCGTAGTGCTGGGTGGCGCGGTTGTCCCAGATCGCCACGTCGCCCGCGCGCCAGCGCCAGCGCACGGTGTTCTCCAGCCGGTGCACGTGGTCCTGCAGCACGGCCACCAGGTGTTGCGAGTCGGAGGCCGAATAGCCCAGCAGCTTCTTGACGAAGTGCCCCAGCACCAGCGTGCGTTCACCGGTTTCCGGGTGCACGCGCACCACCGGGTGCTCGGTTTCGTAGATGGCCGAGGTGAAGACCTCGCGGTAGCGCTTGATGGCTTCGGTGCTGACCGTGTTGCGGGTGGCGGCGTAGTCGTAGTCGTTGGTGTGGAGCGCCCACAGGCGGTCGGCCAGCTCGCGCAGGCTTTCGGGCAGATCTTGGTAGGCGGCGGCCGTGTTGGCCCATACGGTGTCGCCGCCGGCGGCCGGGATGGTCACGCCGCGCAGCACCGAAACCTGGGGATAGGCCAGGTCGAAGGTGACGTCGGTATGCCACGAGTTGGCGCGCCCGCCGTGCTCGGAATCGAGTTCGAGCAGGAAGCGCGTGCCGTCGCGCGAAGGCACGGTGGGATGGGGCACCGGCGTGCCGAAGCGGCTGGCGAAGCCTTCCTGCGCGGCATCGTCCAGGTGATCCTGGCCGCGGAAGAACAGTACCTTGTGGCGCAGCAGGGCCGCGCGCACGGCGCCGAAGGTGGCGGAATCGAGATCCGGCGCCAGGCGCAGGCCGCGGATCTCCGCGCCGATGCGCCCGGCTACCGGGTGGATGTCGAGTTCGACTTGCGTTGCGGCTTGCTGCTGGGTCATGAGATTCTCCTGTGGGTATCTTGCGTGCGGCGGGTACGTCAGATCGCGAAGCGGATATGGGGCGGCAGCCGGGTGGCGTCCACATCCGGCTCGCGCTTGATCGGCGCTTCGGCGAGATCGGCCGGGCGCCCGGTGAACTCCTGCAGCACATCGTCCTTGACGCGCGCGAAGGACGCGGAGGCGCGGTCGCGCGGGTGTGCCAGCGGCACCGGCAGGATGCGCCGGATGCGGCCCGGGCGCGGCTCCATCACCACCACGCGGTCGCCCAGGTAGATGGCTTCCTCCACGTCGTGGGTGACCAGGATCATGGTGATGCCCTCGGCCTGCCAGATGCGGTGCAGCTCCTGCTGGAGATAGGCGCGGGTGAGCGCGTCGAGCGCGCCGAACGGCTCGTCGAGCAGCAGGATCTCGGGGCGCGTGACCAGTGCGCGCGCGATCGCCACGCGCTGCGACATGCCGCCGGAGAGCTGGTGCGGGAAGGCGGTCTCGAAGCCGGCAAGGCCCACCAGCTCGATATGCTCGCGCACGGTGCGGCGCTTGTCGGTCTCGGTGAGGTTGGCGTTGAGCAGGGCCATGCGGATGTTCTGCTCCACCGTCAGCCACGGGAACAGCCGGTGCTCCTGGAACACGATGCCGCGGTCCAGGCTGGTGCCGGCCACGCGCTTGCCGTCGAGCAGGATCTCGCCCTTGTAGTCCTCCTCCAGGCCGACCACCAGCCGCAGCAGGGTGGATTTGCCGCAGCCGCTGGCGCCGACGATGCTGACGAACTCGCCCGGGGCGATCGACAGCGTGATGTCCTCAAGAACAGGCAGGGGCGCGCCCTTGACCTGGTATTGCTTGCGCAGGTGCTCGATGCTGAGCGTGCCGGCGTGGGCCATGTGGTTCTCCGGAAAAGTGTTCGGTAGTGCGAAGAGGAATTGGGTGGGCGGCGCGATCAGAGAGAAGCGAAGCGGGCCCGGCCAGGCGCGCGGCCGCTGACAGTGCAGGCGGGTGCGGCAAGGCCGCGCAACGCCTCCGGGATCTCTCTGATCGTGCCTCCTAGAATGCCGCGACGGAGCGGCCGCGCCATGCCAGCAGGCGACCCTCGATGCGGCTGGCGAGCCAGTTCAGCGTGAAGCCGACCAGCCCCACCACGATCACGCCGAACAGCACCAGGTCCATCCAGAAGTTCTCGCGGCCGTCGACCATGGTGTTGCCGATGCCCTTGCCGGCCACCAGCAGGTACTCGGCGCCGAGCGTGGCCAGCCACGCATAGATCAGCGCCAGGTGGATGCCGGCGAAGATCGACGGCGAGGCCGCCGGCAGCACCACGCGCAGCAGCACCTGCCAGCGCGAGTACTTCAGCACGCGCGCCACTTCCAGCAGATCGGCCGGCACGCYGCGGATGCCCTCGAAGGTGTTGAGCACCACCGGAAAGAAGGCCGCCAGCGAGAGGAACACGACCTTGGCCGTATCGCCAAGCCCGAACCACACCGAGATCAGCGGGATCCACGCGAACAGCGAGATCTGCTTGACGGTGTGGAAGGTCGGCCCGGCCACCTGCTCGAGCAGGCGCGAGAGCCCCAGCGCGGCGCCGAACAGCAGGCCAACGCTGGCGCCCAGCGCGAAGCCGGCGAGGTCGCGCCACAGGCTGGCGCGCAGCGCGTCGAACAGGGCGCCGCTGCGCACCTGCTGCACCGCCGTGTCCCATACCTTGGAGACCGGCACCAGCAGCGGCGAGGTGCTCCAGCCGAAGCGCACCGCGGCCCACCACAGCACCACCAGGGCAAGCGGCAGGATCCAGCCGCGCAGCGGCCGGGGAATGCGCAGGGTGCGCAGGGTGCGCGCAAACGATTCTGTCATCTTGGGTCCTTCGCTTCGGTTGCTTCAGAGACCGGGCTTGCGCCAGCGCAGCACCGCCGCCTCGGCCAGTGCCAGCGCCTTGTCCAGCGCGAAGCCGACCACCCCCACCACGATCACCGCGGCGATCACCATGTCGAGCTGGAACAGCTGGCGGCCGTACACGATCATGTAGCCCAGCCCCTCGGACGAGGCCAGCAGCTCCACCACCACCAGTGCCAGCCATGCATGCGTGAGGCCGTAGCGGATGCCGTTCCAGATCGGCGCGGCGGCCGCGGGGAACACCACGCGCGACAACATCTGCCAGCGCGTGAAGCGCAGCACGCGCGCCACCTCGATATAGCGCGTGGGCACGTTCTGGATGCCCTTGTAGGTATTGAGCGCGATCGGCACCAGCGAGGCCTTGGCGATCAGGATGATCTTGAGCGCCTCGTCGATGCCCACCAGCAGCATCAGCAGTGGCAGCCATCCCAGCACCGGCACCTGGCTGAAGGCCTTGAAGGTGGGATAGACGTAGTCGCGGAAGTTCGGCGACAGGCCCATCGCCACGCCCAGCGCGAGGCCGCCGGCCAGGCCGAGGGCAAAGCCGCCGGCCACGCGCACCGCGCTCACGGCCAGGTTGGCCTGCAGCTCGCCGCTCGCGTAGAGATCGCTCAGCGTGTGCCACACCGCGTCGGGCGCGGGCAGTACCTGCGGGGGAATCCATTCGAAGCGTGCCGCCACGTACCAGGCCAGCAGCAGCGCCAGCGGCAACGGCCAGGCCAGCAGCCACGCCAGGTGTTGCCGCCCGGGGCGCCAGGCGCGCCCTGGCTCGATATCCGCTACGGAGGCCGCGCCGGCCTGCCCGGGCAGCGTCAGGGTCTCGTTGGCCGCCATTGCGTCAGGCTCCGAGGATCTTGCCGTTGGGCTGGTAGACCGGCCAGTAGCTCTGCAGGCTCAGGTCGTCCAGCGCGGCCTTGAGGAAGCGCGTGTCGATCCACTGGTCCACATCGAACTTGGCGCGCGACAGGCGCAGCCGGTAGGCCTGCTCGGTGGCATCCTTGTAGCGGCCCACCAGGAAGGGATCGAAATTGGGGTTCAGGCGCACGCGCAGCGGCTCGCCTTCATAGTCTTCCTTCCAGTGTTCGTACGGCGTGCCGGCGCGTGCCCAGGTGCGCAGCACGTCTTCGCGGTTCTTCTCGTCGGAGGACCAGCGCGCGGCCTGCACCGCGGCCTTGACCAGGTGCTGGGTGGCCTCCGGGTATTTGCCGGCGAAGTCGTCGGTTACCAGCACATGGCTCTGGCGCGTATAGACGGGTGACTGGTTCTTGCTCGAATAGAGGATGCGCACCGCGCCCTTGTCGCGCAGGCGCAGGATGTCCATCGCGCCGATGGCGGCATCCAGGTCGCGCGTGGTGAGCGCGGCGAGATAGCTGGCGGTGTCCAGGTTGAGCAGGCGCAGGTCCTTCTCGCCGAGGCCGTTGGCCTCGAGCAGGCGCAGCGCCGGCAGATGCATATTGGTGCCCTTGAACAGCGACACGCGCTTGCCGCGCAGGTCCGCCACGGTCTTGAGCGGTGAGTCCGGCGGCACGCCGATATAGATATTGGTGCGCACGCCGGTGGCCAGTATCAGCCGTGTCTTCAGGCCCGCCGCGCGCGCCACGATGGCGGGCAGGTCGCCCTGCATGGCGAAATCCAGTTGCTTCGTGCTGAGCGCTTCATTCACCGCCGGGCCCGCGCCCTTGAAGAAGAACCACTCGACGCGCGTGCCGGCTGGCTTGAACGCTTCTTCCAGCCAGCCGCGCGCATGCGCGATGGCCATCGAGCTGCCGGCGAAGCTGGGCGGGGTGCCGGTGGCGGGTTGCGCCACGCCGATGCGGATCACTTCCGGGCGGGCGGCGCCGGTGGCGCTGAATACGCTCAGCGGGCTGGACGCGGCGGCGGCACCGAGGCCGGACCAGGCAAGGCGTTTAAGCAGGCTTCGTCGCGTGAGTGCCATTGTGTTCGGGTTCCTGTGCAAAGCAGTGAGAAGTTCATCGACGGCTCCCAAGATACGCGGCGCCCGCGGCGCGGCAGAAGGAATGTTTTTGGCTTTGGTTATCGGCTGCGCGCATATGCACCGGTGCGGCGCGGCGCGGTGGCGCAGCGCATATGCGCATGCGTTTTCCTTCCTTCCGCGCGGGTGCGCGCTGGCTTAGAGTGCGCCATTTCCGATGCGCCGCCGACACGAGCCCACGCGCAAGAGCAAAGCCAATGACCAACGAGAACAACAAGAAAATGCCCCCGCAGCTCGCGCGGCGCCGCTTCCTGCGGCACGGCGCAGGCC